>CANONN010000007.1 GCA_947567625.1 uncultured Roseburia sp.
ATTCCGCCTTCGGCTTCATAGTTACGGAATCCGTCTCATTTAAAGTTTGTCTTCGCCAAAGAGCCGGATTCCCACTTGGCTAGATAAACGCGTTCATACGGACTTAGCAGCGGGTGCAAAGTCCTGAGCTGAACTGATACCGAAAAATTTTAAAAATTGTAAATTGTCATTGCACAGTGAGCGGACAGATGCTATAATACATATATTCTTATAAAATTTCTTTTTTCGTTTCCGGTTTTGTCTTTGATTATTTTCCAAAAGAAACTATTTTAAATGAATGGGGGAGTGTGTTATGGGAGGAATGATAGGATCATTGCGTGTGAGAGTGTCGTTATGTGCAGTAGGATTTGCCGTTGTGGCAGGTTTGTTTTTTCTTGTGCCGCCATGTGGATGTTATGGTGATACGGGCCATACTTCTGTCAATGCTGCGGATACGGCTTCTCGACACACGGTTTCGGCGGCCCAGGCGCAAAGCGCCGTAAAGGCGGCTGCCCGAAAGAAGCTGATATTACATAAAACGAAAGCTACTCTTTATGCCGGGGAGTATACCACCGTCCGGGTGAAAAAGCTCTCCGGCAGCCAGAAAGCATATGTCAAGTTCAAATCAAACCGAACGAGAGTGGCGTCGGTAAATGGCAGGGGAGAAGTGTCCGCGAAGAAAAAGGGCACGGCGGTCATTACCGTGACGTCCAGGTCCAATCATAAAGCCACGGCAAAGTTCAAACTGACCGTGAAAGCAAAGCCGGGAAAAAGCAGTCTCACGATAAACAAAAAGAAACTTTCCATTGCGGCAGGGAAAACGGCTGCGCTTTGCGTAACAAAGCTTGCAGGCGTCAGCAGCAGGAACGTCATCTACACGTCCAGCAATCCTGCCGTTGCTGTCGTCAGCGCAAAAGGCGTGGTAAAGGGCGTAACAGCCGGGAGAGCGACGGTCACAGTGACTTCCGCGGTCAATAAGAGCGTGAAAGCGTCCTGCACCGTGACTGTGACCCAGTGGGCAACCGGGATTTCGGTGCCAAAGCAGGTCACGCTGGAGCCGTCTAAGGGCATTATGGTTTGCGCCACGGTGCTGCCGGGAACGGTCACGGACAAAAATGTCACAGCGGTGAGCGCCGACCCTGGCGTTGCCTGGGCACAGGCGGAGGACGGCGGCAAAGTTGGCATTATAGCGGTGAAAGAGGGAAAGACCACGGTCACGGTAAAGACCACGGACGGCACCGCCAGCGCGGCAATTTTGGTCACGGTGAAGAAACATGTGGTGCCGGTGACGGAGCTTAAGCTCGATGAAACGCTGCACGGCGGGTACGCGAGAGAAGTTCCGGTGGGCGGGACGGCGGCTCTGGCGCTGCGGGCGCGGGCGCTTCCCACAGATGCGGACAATACAACAGTCTATTTCTATTCCGACAATACTGGCGTTGCCACCGTGGACCAAAAAGGCTATGTGACGGGGGTCAGTTCGGGAACGTGTAAGGTCTATGCCATGACCTGTGACGGGAGCGGACTGGTCAAATCGTGTGAGATCTATGTAGATGCTGCCCCCATCATGCGGGAGAAAGAAGTCTATGCCTATCTGCGGGAGCACCCGGAAGAAAGAAGCCTGTATATAGCCATGACACCGGAGATGTACGCCGAGCTGGAGGCATCCATGGAGGCGCGGGGCTACAACAAGGAATGGATTGCAGACCATTATGAAAAGGCGTCCGGCTGGCATTATGTGCGGGGAGAGTATGGAGATCATGGATATGATGCGATTGAGCCGGACGGCACTATCGTGTATTCTTACCCGGAGTTGTGGTATTGGGATTTGGGACTTACAGATTTAGGCATTAATATATGGGAGGAGTAGCTTCGGTAATCGAGAGGAGAATATATGGTTACAGGAGCAAAACGGAAGACGTTTCAAACAAAAGCGGCGGCATTATTTTTGATGTGCCTGCTGGTATTTACAACGGCATGTGGAACAGGCAGTGCTGTCCTGCTGTCAGGGAATGAGGGAACACAGCATGGCTATGCAGAGGCACAGCCTATCAAGACGCAGGAGATTTCTGCACAGGAGGAGGGGCTTTCAGATGCCCTGGGGTTTGCTATTGGCAGTGAGGAAAAGGTGCCTGCCGTTATCACGCCACATATCGGTGAACAGATGCATGTAGATGAGGGTGGTATCTCGATGGATGAGGTAGCCAAAAAGGATGGCATCTTTCAGCAGAACATGATTGCTTCCCAGGGTTATTTTAAACTGAATCTAAACGGTACAAATGGGGAGCATACGACTGCCGCGGTGATTGAGTTGACTGTAATACCTCAAAGTGATGGGACTTATCAAGACCACAGAAAACAGGATGTAACTGCTAAACTAAAGATAAGTGGAAATAATTACCATAACTTATATCTTATTAAACAGGACACAGGGAGAGCTGTAACAGAAACCAAAACCACCACCGTCCAGGCCCTTACCGGCGATATCGAGGCCGCCGATAAAGAGCCGCTCGTGTCCAAGACGGACAACGGAAAAACGATCTACAAGACGAAAAGCCGCTGCGTTATCAACCTAAAGTTCCAGTACACCCATCCGGCTTATACCTATGCCGCGGCGGGCAGCAGGGAAAACTTGAATGAGACTGGGGGACGTGCAAATTACAAGTCCTATGCCTGGGATGACAGCGGCAAGAGTACGCTATCGGACCTTGTCCTGGAGACCGACCGCACGGAGACATTCTGGGTGCAGATCAATTTGGGCAACTGCGGGATGATCGGCGATGCAAACGGCCATGCCTCCAAGGTGACGATGAACGTCAACCTCAACCACCCGCAGCTAACCGTCAAGTATAACGGCAACGGCGGCACAGTAGGGAAAAACGGGACGACAAAAGCGACCTACAACAGCCCGGCAAAACGCCCGAAGTCCTTTTTTGGCCTTTTGTTAAGCCGCGAGGGCTATGCTGCGAAAAGCGGTGCAGAGTGGAACACCAGGGCAGACGGAAAGGGGCAGAGTTTTACGGCGGGGACGGCATATTCCGCCTCCCAATATAAAAGCTTTGACTTTGAAAAAGGCGTATCCTATGCGGCTATGAAAAACAGCCTGTCGCTTGTCCTGTATGCACAGTGGATGCCGAGCGCGGCAGCGGCGGAACATTTTCAGATTCGTCTCCATGTCAACAAGCCGGCAGGAAGCGTGTTAAGCATGTTTTTGGGAGGGACGTTTGCGGTCAGTCAGGACGTGTCGCAATATCGGACGGCAGTGTATGAGGACGGTGGCGCGACGTATGCAGACATCAGGGCGGAATCTCTTTACCTCTACAAAGATGTGGCCCGCTATAATAAAAACGGCGGGTATAAGAGCGCGGGCCTTCAGCAGTCAGTCAATTTTACCGTGGCCGGGCATTTGCCGGTCAAGCCGGAGGGAGCCGCGAAGTACGGCTGGTATACGGAGCCGGAGGGCGGCGACTATATCAGCATGGACCGTACGGTCACTGTGGATGCGCTCAGTAAATATGCCTATTATAAAGGGCAGACCGCTGTGATCGATCTCTACGCCCACTGGCAGGGAAGCGGAAATATTTATATCAACAACAACGGCGGCTCGTATGCGCTCTATTCGGGCGGCGGCGAGACTGCGCCCTGGGGAAAGGCATACCGTACCGGAGATCAGGTGGTGTTTGCCTACGCCGGCAGCGGCTGGTTCAACACGGAGCGTCTGATTCAGTCCTACCCTTACCGCGAGGGGTATGCGTTTTTGGGGTGGAGCGCCACGGATGCCCTGGGCGGTGAGCTGGACGACGGCTGTATCCGCATCGGCGGTTCCGGCACCTATGGGAACGGGGCAGAACTACCTGCGTACTGCTTTGATTCTACAGGATGCACGGGCGATATCTGGATTACGGCTCAGTGGAAAAATATTACCCACACGCTGACGGTCGACAACAACGGCGGCACGGCGACGGTAATCGGTGCGGATATGCAGCCGGGAAAAAAAGAGAAATGGTCGAAAACCTACCGGGAGGGAAGCGATACCTGGTTTTGTTATACGACGGATACTTTTCACACGGTCACTCCGGTACAGTCTTTTCCCTGCCGGGAGGGCTATACATTCCTTGGCTGGGCGGTGAGCGATTCGCATACGGGCGCCCTGCTGCGCCCGGCCCAGGCGGCGGTGCCGGACGCTTACCTGAAAATGGATGAGAGCGGCGGTTATGCCAAGTATACATTTACCGGGGCTTATGACGGGGATGTCACCGTCACGGCCCAGTGGGGGAAGAACTGCACCATCGTCCTTGACCCTAACGGCGGCAGGCTGCCGGACGGCGCCAAGGAGGCGAAAGCGTTGAGCCCGCAGGCTGTGGTCGGCAGCAGCAGATGGTGCGATGTAACAGAACAGATACCGGTGCGCGGCACATCGGCATTTCTGGGCTGGTACACGGAGCCGGGCTATGACGCGGGCGTACAGGTCTATGACGCCTACGGCAAATGTACCAATGAGGGGACTTATTGGAAAGACAATTTGTGGCAATATGAGGGCGGCGGAAGTGTGACATTTTATGCCCATTACCAGGGATATTTGCTCCATGTCCTGGCCGGGGACGAAAACGTTACTTCGGTCAGTGTGGAGGCGGGCGGCGAAAGCCAGACCCACGCGGCGAACGTCAGCCTGTATGTGCAGCCCGGAGAAACCGTGACAGTCGGCGCCACCGTGGGGGAGCTGTATGATTTCTACGGCTGGACCGGAAGTTCACCGGAAGGTGTGGACGCGCCGGAGCGCAAACATGATTTTTACAGCTTTACCATGCCGCACCATGACGTGACGCTGACTGCGCACAGCACCGACGGGACCTATAAAATCATCTTTGACCCCAACGGCGGGGAAGGGCACATAGACGATATTTACCCGGCGCTTTTGACCGGGCCTGTGACGCTGCCGTCTGTAAGCGCCGACGGGCCGTACACCCACCGCAATGAAAATGGGCCGAGCACCTTTATCGGCTGGGATACGGATGCAAGACATTACCCGGCGGACTGCGCTTACGCAAACGGCGCCACGGTGGAGGCGTTGACAGGCGAGCACTACCAGGGAGAGGAGCACGAGCCGCAGGGCGTCGTAGTCCTCTATGCCGTCTGGGATTATTGTCCGGGGATTGAGGCGGAGGATTTATTTTACACGCTGGCAGAGGCCAAAAACGGCGTGATCACAGAGGAAGAATTGATGCGCCACGCTGCTGCGTCTGACCGGGAGGATGGAGACATTGCGCCGGGCGGCAGTCCGGGGCATGAGAATAACTTTTTCATACCCGGATTTCTGGCGGAGCAATTTACCTCCATGGACCAAAGCGCAGAGGCGGATATCAGCTATCGGGTCGTGGATTCCGCGGGAAATACGTTCCAAACGTCCGTCACGGTTCGGGTGGTGGACACTACAGGCGTTTTGGCCGCACCGGAACAGACGACGCGCTTTATCGACGAAAAGTATTACGGTAAGGACTACGAGCATGGCGGACTGCGGGACGGTTCTCTGTGGAAAACAAATGCGGCTTACAGAGACGCGCTATTGACGGCGTTTGAAAATCTAAACCGCCAGACGCCGCAGATAAGCTATCACTTTTCCCATGAAACCATATTGCAGATGAAACAGTTTATAGCGGAGCACGGGGTTGCGGATGCCAAAGAAGCAGGGGCTTCCATGGAATTTTACAATCGTTTTATGAGATATTGACATGTCCCGATGAAATAGAATAAAATTTATGTGACATTGGTTCAGCCTGCAACTGCTGAAATAGAATAAAATTTATGTGGCATTGGTTCAGCCTGCGACTGCGCACCTGCTGCGCAGTTAGCAGCCAGGAATGCCAAATGGCCAAAGAATCCGCCCCTTTGCCGCAGGCAAACTATAAATGGGGCGGATTCCGTAACAGTGAAGCGGCAGTCTGGACGGTTACAAATTGATCTGTATCATGTGAGATTGGAGATGATTATGGGACTTACCAGTGAACAGACAAAGCGTTACGCCCGCCAGTTGATACTGGAAGAGATGGGCATAGAGGGACAGGAAACATTGTCAAAAGCACGCATACTGATTATCGGCGCCGGCGGCCTTGGCTCACCGGCAGCGCTTTATCTCGCCGCGGCGGGCGTGGGCACGATCGGCCTTGCGGACGCCGATACCGTCGAATTGTCCAATTTGCAGAGGCAGATTTTGCACACGACCAATGATCTTGGAAGAGCGAAGGTCGTCTCGGCAAAGGAGACGCTTGACGCGGTCAATCCCGAGGTGACGGTGACGGTGTATCAAACGTTTGTGGGTTCTGAAAATATGGAAGAGCTGGTGAAGGCTTATGATTTTGTCCTTGACGCGACGGACAATTTTGCGTCCAAGTTTTTGATCAATGACGCCTGTGTCAGAGCGAAAAAGCCGTTTACACACGCCGGAATCGGCGGGTTTGGCGGTCAGCTTATGACCTATGTGCCGGGGGAAGGGCCCTGTTACCGCTGTGTATTTGGAAATCCGCCGCCAGAGGACGTCCCCAAAACAGGTGTGATCGGCGCCGTGTGCGGCGTGATCGGCAGTTTACAGGCGATGGAGGCCGTCAAGTATGTGTTGGGAATCGGCGATCTGCTGGTGGGGAAATTACTTACATATGATGCCCTGAAAGCAGAATTTCGCACCATACGTCTGCCGAAGGGGGCAGGCGGCTGTGAAGTTTGCGGGGAATCGGCGAACGGACAAACGGGGAAGGAACGGCGAAAACCGGATTGATAAACATATTTTTGCGCGCATATACTTTTATGCATACGTCTGCCTGTTTTTGCGTGCATAAACACAGAAAAGACGACAGAATCATAAAATCCCGGAGTAAAGTTTTAACGGGCGTTTTTCATAACGATTTGTGCTGGAGCGTTATAAATAGCACGGATGGCGCACGAACTTGTTCGTGAGACGCAAGATTTGAGATTTGCGTCGCCCGTCGCGTAAACGCTCCAGAATGGAGATTAAAATGGATTGTATCAGTATCAATTATAAAAAGGTTCCGCTCGATATCAGGGAAAAGTATGCGTTTTCTGCCAAGGAGCAGACGGCATTTGCAGGTTTATTAAAAGGAAAATACGGCATTGACTGTGTCGTGATCGTATCTACCTGCAACCGCAGTGAGCTCTACTTTTGCAGTGACGGGGACACGAGTGGGCGGATGGAACATGCTCTCGCGGAGTACAAAAATATTCCGCGGGAGGACATTTTAAATCATATCTACAGTTACCAGGGCGACCGCGCGCTCCGTCATCTTTTTTTTGTTGCCAGCGGCCTGGATTCTATGGTTCTCGGGGAGGACGAGATTCTTCATCAGGTGAAAGAGAGTTACGGACAGGCTTTGCGTGAGGGAAGAAGCTGTAATGAGATGAATATTGCGTTTCAGGGGGCGCTCTGTTGTGCGAAAAGCATAAAAACAGAGACGCTTTTGTCAAAAACGCCGGTCTCGACCGGCACGCTGGCGGCAAATACCATCGAAGAATTTTTGCACAAAGACCGCAATAAAAAAGTTCTGATCGTGGGAATTACCGGAAAAATCGGCGGTATTTTGGCCAAAAATCTCTACGGCAAAAACATCAAAAACATAACAGGTACCAGCAGGAAGCATGTGAGCGTGACAGAGAGTGTAGTCTGTCCCGGCATTGTCATGACGGATTTTGCCAAGCGCTATGAGATTCTCGACGAGATGGATGTGATCGTCAGCGCTTCCACAAGCCCCCACTATACCTTTACGGCGGAGAAGGTGAGGGAGTATTTAAAGACAGAGAAGCCGCGTATGTTTTTGGACATGGCCGTTCCCCGCGATATGGACAGGGCGATCGCCGGGCTTTCGGACTGCCGGCTGGTGGATATGGATGATTTTGGGCGTATGCAAACGAGCAATCACGGAATCAAGCAAAAAGAAGTGGTCAAGGCGCAGGCGCTTTTGGAGGAAAAACTCGACGAAACATTAAAAGACATGGCGATGTCATCGTTTATGGAGCAAAAGAGGGAGCTGTTTGAGCAGATGAAAAAGAGAGAGTTTGGCAGTGTTTTTTATCAGATGAAAGAGCATCTTTCGAGTGAAAATTTTAGGGCGTTGGTTGAGGCCGTGGAACAATTGTAGAGTGGCAGTGAGGTTGGACGATGGCATATTTTCCATTATTTATCGATATTGCGGGGCAGTTTTGCGCCGTTGTGGGCGGCGGCAGGGTGGCCGAGGGGAAAATCCGGCAGTTACTGGAATTTGGCGCCGATGTGGCGGTGACGGCATGCACTGTGACAAGCCAGATCGCCCTGTGGCAGGAGGAGGGGCGGATTGCGGTGCATCTGCGGGAGTACCGGCCTGCCGATATTGCCGGAGCCCTGCTGGTGGTGGCGGCGACGGACGATGTTTCTTTACAGCGGCAGGTGGCGGCGCAGTGCAGGGAGCAAAAGATACCGGTCAATGTGGTGGACGTGCGGGAGCTATGTACCTTTTATTTCCCGGCGATTGTAAGGCGGGAGGATGTCGTGGCGGCCGTGTCCACCGGGGGCAGTTCCCCGGCGCTGGCGGCAAAGCTGCGGCGGGAACTGGAGTGTGTGATACCCGAAACCTGCGGGCAGGCAGCGGCAATCATGGGAGCCCACAGAGAGTATGTTTTGACGCATGTGGCAGGCGCGGAGAAGAGAAAGCAGGTGTTTGAACAGATGCTTGAGATTGTGCTGCGCGAGGGGCGCCTCTCCGGCGAGCAGGTGCGCAATCTGTGCGCGCATGGCGCTGATGTATATCCTTAGGGCGTGCGGTATTTGCATGTATTAGAACACATATAAAGCGGCAGGTGTAAGAACATGTACAAAGCGGCAAAGCAACCTTCAGCGTTTCTACTTGAGATTGGTAATGTGCAAGATCGAGTAGAAGGCAGCAAAGTGGCATATTGAGATTAGTAATGTGCAAGATCAAGTAGAAGGCAGCAAAGTGGCATATGAAAGATCACGGAGGGAGAGGCAAAGAGGCATGTGAAAGATCACGGAGGGAGAGGCAAGAAGCATGTGAAAGATCACGGAGGGAGAGGCAAAGAAGCATGTGAAAGATCACGGATGAAGCGGCAAAGGGGCATGTGAAAGATCACGGAGGAAGGAAGCGGCATGTGAAACTCACGGAGGAAGGAAGCAGCTAAGCGGCATGTCGATGGGAGGATAACGTGGAAAAGACCGGAAATAAGAGGATTTATGACAAGATCAGAGTTGGCACGCGCGGCAGCAGATTGGCGCGGCGGCAGACAGAGCTGTTGATATCGGCAGTCCAGAGGGCATACCCCGGCATACAGTGTGAAACAGTGATCATCCAGACTAAGGGAGATCAGATTTTAAACCGCCCGCTGCAAGAATTTGGCGGGAAGGGCGTTTTTGTCACAGAGCTGGAGCAGTTGATCGCGGCAGGTGAGCTCGACTGCGCCGTTCACTCAGCGAAGGATATGCCGATGGAGCTGGCAAGGGGACAGGACATTGTCTGTGTGCTGCCGCGGTCGGACGTGCGCGATGTGCTGATAACCAGGAAAGACAGGCTTGTCAGCCGTGAACATAAAGCGCTGATCGGAACGGGAAGTCTAAGACGCCGGGCACAGATCGGCAGGCTGTATCCGCACGCGCAATTTTGCGGCATGCGGGGGAACATAGACACCCGTCTGGAAAAACTGCGCGGCGGCGCATGCGACGGTATCGTGCTTGCTGCCGCGGGGCTTGCGCGCGCAGGGCTTGACCGGGAAGCGGATTTGTCATATACATATTTCGAGCCGCAGGATGTGATACCGGCCGGCGGGCAGGCGTTTATCGCCGTCGAGGGATTGAGAGACCATCTTGACTTCTGGCGCCGCGTCGGCGACGGGCAGGCCGCACAGGAGCTGGCGGCCGAGCGGTATGTGATGCAAAAACTCGGGGCGGGCTGTCATGAGGCCGTCGGCGTATACGCGCAGATCGTTTCCTTACAGCCGACGGAGGGCATGGAAATGCCGGGCTGTCTGATGGACAAAAATATCGTACTGCCGGAAAAGAGAATACGGCTGTCTGTCATGACGGAAAAAGACGGGCAGATATACCAAAACAGCGGGGAGACAAAGCTGCGCGACTGGGTTGTGCTGGCGGATGAATTGAGTGCGTCACTTAGAAAACTTCGTTTGTGACAGAAAGGCCGTTGGGAGGGATGGAGAGCATGGGAAAAGTGTCACTGATCGGAGCCGGGCCCGGAGACGCAGGTCTCATTACGGTGAAAGGGATGGAATGTCTCAAAAGAGCCGACGTGATCGTTTACGACCGGCTGGCTTGTGATGCGCTGTTACAATACGCCAAAGCGGACGCCGTATTGATATATGTGGGCAAGAAGGCTGGCGCACATTCTGTGCGGCAGGAGGAAATCAACCGGATTTTAGTGGGGTGCGCGAAAAAATATACGCGTGTCGTGCGCTTAAAAGGCGGGGATTCGTTTGTGTTTGGCCGGGGTGGGGAAGAGATTGAAGCGCTGGAGCGGGAAAATCTGCCCTATGAGCTGATTCCGGGGGTGACGTCGGCTGTTGCAGCGCCGGAATCAGCCGGAATCCCGGTCACGCACCGGGGGGTCAGCCACAGCTTTCACGTTGTCACCGGACACACGAAAGACGGGAGAGAGGCACTTGCCGAAGATTTTGAGATTTTGGCAAAGGCAAAGGGCACGCTTGTTTTTTTGATGGGGCTCGCCAATCTGGAATGGATTGCGGCGGGACTGACGGCGTGCGGGATGGCGGCCGATACGCCTGCGGCGGTGATTGCAGACGGTACGCTGCCGCAGGAAATCTGTGTAAAGGGTACGCTTGCCGACATTGCTAAGAGGGTGCGCCGGGCGGGGCTGCAATCACCTGCGGTGATCGTGGTCGGGAAGACGGCGGCTTTGTCGTTTCGCGACAGGCGAGAGCAGCGGGTCTTTGGAATGGTAGGAACACAGGAGATGATGGAGCGATTTGCGGACGGCCTGACGCGGCGTGCCGCCGATTTGCGTGCGGCGGCGCTTATGACCATGGAGCGGGTGCCTTTGCCGCAGGAGGGAGAGCTTGCCGGAATCATGAGGCAGATTGACGCTTACGGCTGGATTTTTTTTACCAGCAGACAGGCCGTGCGGCAATTTTTTCAGACAGCGCGCACGGCGCGGCTTGATATGCGCAGACTGGCATCGTGCCGTTTTGCCGTGCTCGGCGAGGGCACGTATGATGCCCTGCGAGAATATGGGATTTATGCTGATTTTAAACCGGGGCAGGCGGACGGCGAGTCATTTGCGAAAGAATTTATAGACCGATGTCTGGGGGCCCGGAGCGCCGGCGTGCCGGAAACAGAGATACTGCTTCCCAGGGCCCGGCGGGGCGGCCGCAAGATGGTGGAACGGTTGCGTGACGCGGGAATTAAGGTCCGGGAGCTGTCGGTCTACGACGTGCAGGGCATGCCGACTGCGCGGTGGGACCTTGTGGAAACACTGCAAGATTATGTTTTTTTCTCGGCCTCGGGGGTGGAAGCATTTTTGGAACAGCTGAACAAGACGGGGATGCGATTGCGGGAGGGCAGCAGATGTTATGCAATCGGGGATTTGACCGCCAAGGCGCTGCGGCGCGCGTTCGGGGAGAGAGCGGCGATGGGGGAGAAGTGTGAAGTAAAGGCGGCGCCCGTCTCTTCGGTAGAGGGGCTTCTTGACCTGATCGCGGCGCAAGCGCCCGAATCCGGCGGGCAAATGAGCTAAATATTAAGAAGCAGATCAACAGAAAGGCAGGAAAATCAAGTGATAAACAGGATGAGGAGGCTGCGCGTCAACGCGGCCATGCGTGCCCTGGTGCGCGAGACAAAAGTAGAGATCAGCGATCTGGTATACCCGGTGTTTGTCATCGAGGGAGAAAATATCAAAAATCCAATCGATTCCATGCCGGGTATTTTTCAGTATTCGGTCGATCGTTTTGGCGAGGAGCTGGACAGAATAAAGGCGGCGAAAATCCCAGCGATATTGCTGTTTGGCATTCCGGCGCATAAAGACGAGACGGGCAGCGAGGCTTACAACGACGAGGGGGTTACACAGCGGGCTATCCGCGCGATCAAGGCGAGCGCGCCCGATCTGCTTGTGATCGCCGATGTCTGTCTCTGCGAGTATACGTCTCACGGGCATTGCGGTGTTGTCTGCGGAGGAGAAATCTTAAACGATGAGACACTGCCGCTCTTGGCAAAGATGGCCGTAAGCTTAGCGAGGGCAGGCGCGGATATCATCGCGCCTTCGGATATGATGGACGGCAGAGTCGCGGCCATCCGCCGGGCGCTGGACGAAAACGGTTTCCAAAACCGCGCCATAATGGCGTACAGCGCCAAGTTTGCCTCCGCGTACTATGCACCGTTTCGGGACGCGGCCCACTCGGCGCCTGGATTTGGCGACCGCAAAACCTACCAGATGGACGGGGCCAACCGCAGGGAAGCGATGCGGGAATGTCTTATGGATATCGAGGAGGGGGCGGATATTATTATGATAAAGCCCGCTTTGGCGTATCTGGATGTTTTGCGGGAGGCGGCGCAAAGAACCGATTATCCGCTGGCTGTGTATAATGTCAGCGGGGAATACGCTATGGTGAAGGCTGCGGCCGCAAACGGCTGGATTGACGAGCAAAAAATTGTGATGGAAAATCTGCTCGGCATGAAGCGGGCGGGGGCGAAGATCATCATTACCTATCACGCGCTGGACGCGGCGGCCTGGCTCAAAGAAGAATGGGGGAATGAATGTTAGCTATGAATCATCAAAAATCGGAACAATTGTATGAGCGCGCGAAAGAGTACCTGCCGGGCGGCGTCAACAGTCCGGTGCGGGCGTATCTGGCGGTCGGCCGCACGCCGGTATTTATCGAGCGGGCGGCAGGGCCCTATCTTTATGATGTGGACGGCAATTCCTATCTGGATTACGTCGGCTCCTGGGGGCCGTGTATCCTGGGCCATGCCCACCCCGAAGTGACGGAGGCGGTACGGCGTGCGAGTGAGAACGGTTTGACTTACGGGGCGCCCACACAAAAGGAGATTGAGATTGCGGAGTTGATTCGCGCTTGTATGCCGTCGATGGAAATGTCGCGTCTGGTAAGCTCCGGCACGGAGGCGGTGATGAGTGCCGTGCGCGTGGCAAGGGGATTTACGGGTCGTGATAAAATCATCAAATTCCGCGGCTGCTACCACGGACATGCCGACGGTCTGTTAGTGAAAGCGGGGTCCGGGGCGTTGACGCAGTCGGTGCCGGACAGCCTTGGCGTTCCGGCGGGCTGTACCCAAGATACCCTGATCGCAGAGTACAATGATGAGACTTCCGTTCAGAGGCTGTTTGAGGCAAACAGGGGACAGATTGCGGCTCTGATTGTGGAACCGGTGGCGGCGAACATGGGTGTCGTGCCTCCCGGGGACGGTTTTTTACCGTTTTTGCGCGAGATTACACGCCAAAACGGCGCGCTTTTGATCTTTGACGAGGTCATCACAGGCTTTCGGCTGGGACTTGGCGGGGCGCAGCAGTACTATGGGGTGGTGCCGGACCTTTCGACGCTGGGCAAGATTGTCGGCGGCGGGATGCCGATGGGCGCCTATGGCGGCCGCCGGGAGATCATGCAGCTGGTGGCTCCGGTGGGAGGGGTCTATCAGGCGGGCACGCTCTCGGGCAATCCGATCGCCACGGCGGCTGGAATCACGACGTTGCGTCTGCTAAAAGAACAGCCCCAAATCTACGACAAAATCGCGGAGCACACGAGAGTGATTGCGGATACCGTCAAAGATGCGTTCGGCGATCAGGTGCAGGTCAATCGCGTGGGTTCTCTGATGAGCGTATTTTTTACAGGGGAGCGGGTGAGAGATTATGTGACGGCGGCAACCTCCGACACGTCAAAATATGCCCGGTATTTCGGCTATCTGCTGGAACACGGCATCTACACGGCGCCGTCTCAGTTTGAGGCCATGTTTGTTTCTGCGGCGCATAAGGCGGAGGATATCGAGAGAACGTGTGATGTGATCCGGACTATTTCACACTTTTCCTATTGACAAACTATGAAAACGGGTCTACAATAACGTTACTGGGCAGGGGACTGCACAGAAAATTGGAGTGCACGAAACAGGAGGTAACGTATGGAAGATAACGTTATATATATGGACAATGCGGCCACCACGCCGCTCAGGAAGCAGGTGCTTGAGGCGATGCTTCCGTATTTTACTGAAAAATTTGCGAATCCTTCCGGCATCTACCGCAAGGCGGCGGAGTGCAGACAGGATGTGGCGCGGGCGAGAGAGCTGCTGGCAGATTCTATCCACACTGCGGCTGAAAATATTTATTTTACCGCGGGAGGCTCAGAGTCGGACAACTGGGCGATCAAGGCGGCTGCGGAAGCCTACGGCAGTCAGGGCAGGCACATTATCACGACAAAGATCGAACATCACGCCGTTTTGCATACCTGCGGCTATCTGGAGAAGCAGGGTTTTGAAGTCACTTATCTCGATGTGGATGAGAACGGTCTGGTTGACGTCGGGCAGCTTGAGGCGGCCATTAGGCCGGACACGATACTCATCAGCGTCATGTTTGCCAACAACGAGATCGGGACGATCGAGCCTGTCGAAAAGATCGGTCAGATTGCCAGAAAACATGGCGTTCTCTTTCACACCGACGCGGTACAGGCTTACACGCAGGTGCCAATCGACGTGGAGGAAATGAACATCGATATGATGAGCGTCAGCGGACATAAGATTTATGGACCGAAGGGCATCGGATTTTTGTATATCAGGAAAGGCGTGAAAATCAGATCGTTTCTTCACGGCGGCGCGCAGGAGCGCCACAGAAGGGCCGGAACGGAAAACGTGGCGGGTATCATCGGACTGGCGCGGGCCGCACAGCTGGCGCTGTTGGACCGGGAGGAGCGGACCGCGCGGGAGTGCAAAATCCGCGACCATATCATAGAGCGGATTGAGCGAGAGATTCCGTTCGCTATATTAAACGGCGACCGCACGAAGCGTCTGCCGGGCAATGTCAACTTTAGTTTTCAGTATATCGAAGGCGAGTCGATGCTGATTCTGCTGGACGGCAGGGGAATTTGCGCATCGAGCGGTTCCGCCTGCACGTCCGGTTCTCTGGATCCGTCCCATGTGCTGCTGGCCATCGGGCTGGCGCACGAGACGGCGCACGGTTCGCTCCGCATCACGCTGGGGATGCACAATACCATGGAGGAGGCGGATTATCTGGTGGACAACCTCAAAGAGATCGTTGCGCGCCTGCGCGATATGTCGCCGCTCTATGCAGACATGGTGAAAAAGGTGAGTTAGCATTGTGGTTGCAGATTGTCTTTTGACAGGGAGGGAAAATAGATGTATAGTGAAAAGGTAATGGATCATTTTCAGAATCCAAGGAATGTGGGCGAGATTGAGCACGCCAGCGGCGTCGGCACCGTGGGCAATGCCAAGTGCGGCGATATTATGCGCATGTACCTGGATATCGACGAGAACCGGGTGATTAAGGACTGTAAATTTAAAACGTTCGGCTGCGGCGCCGCGGTGGCGACGAGCAGCATGGCGACGGAGCTGGTGATGGGGAAGACGGTTGACGAGGCGCTTTTGGTCACAAACAAGGCGGTGATGGAGGCGCTTGACGGACTTCCGCCGGTCAAAGTGCACTGCTCTCTTTTGGCGGAGGAGGCGATTCACGCGGCTCTCTGGGATTATGCCGGCCGGCAGGGGATTACGATCGATGGATTGGAACGTCCCAAAAACGATATCGGTGAAGAGGAAGTAGAAGAAGAGTATTAGAGACAAACAGAAGGCAGCGTAAGGGAGGAAAAACATTGAAGATTTCGACAAAGGGCAGATATGCACTGCGTCTGATGATGGAGCTTGCAATGGGGGAGGAAGGCAGGGCGATCAGTGTCAAAGAGATATCGGCCAGACAAAATATTTCGGTCAAATATCTGGAACAGATCATTGCCATTCTGGCGAAAGCCGGATATGTGCGCAGCGTAAGAGGCCCTCAGGGAGGCTATTCCTTAAAGCGAGCGCCCGGGGAATATACAGTGGGCGAGATCCTTCGTCTGACGGAGGGCTCTTTGGCGCCGGTTTCCTGTGTGGAGGAGGATGCAAATTACTGTGAGCGGGAAAAATACTGCGCTACGGTGGAACTCTGGCGCCGGGTGAATCAGGCGGTCAATGAGGTGGTGGACCATACCACGCTGGCTGACCTCGTTTGCATACAAAAGGAAAAAAATGACGGTGCCGCTTGTGCGGCGGACTGAGAGGAAGCAAATGAAAATACAGCAATATTTGGCACAAAAAAAGATCGTTACAGACGGGTCATTTGGAACTTATTACGCGGAAAAATACGAGACACAAAAGATGCCGGAGCGGGCCAATCTCATGTATCCCGAGCGCGTCGCCCAAATCCACAGCGCCTACCTTGCGGCGGGCGCTGATTTTTTGCGTACCAACACCTTTGCCTCCAACACGGTTTTGCTGGGTACTGATTTAAACGGCGTAAAAGAAAACATTCGCCTTGCGGCGGCGATCGCCAGACAATCGGCCAGAGAGGCAGGGCGGCAGATCTTTGTGGCCGGCGATATCGGGCCGATACCAGATATCGGGCAAGCTGAGAGTACGGAGCAGTATATGGAGATTGCCAGGACGTTTCTCGCGGAGGGAATCGATATTCTGCTGTTTGAAACGTTTCCCGATATAGAGCGTCTGTATGCGGTGTTAGAGCAGATAAAAAAAGAGAGCAGCGTGTTTGTCATAGTGCAGTTTGCGGTCAATCAGTTTGGCTGCAGCAGCATAGGATTTCGCGCAAAGCGGCTGCTATGCGAGGCGGCCGCTTGCGAGTGGATTGACGCGGTCGGCTTAAACTGCGGCGTCGGGCCGGTACATATGCGGCAGCTCTTTGAGAAGAGCGGTTTGCCGGAGGGAAAATATCTGACCGCGCTGCCCAATGCCGGCTATCCGAGACGGGGAGTAAGACAGCTGGAGTTTGCAAATACACCGCGCTATTTTGCCGATCAAATGACAGAGCTTGCGGCGTCGGGCATTGATATCGTGGGCGGCTGCTGCGGGACAAATCCGGCCTATATCGCAGAGCTTGCGGCGCGCCTTGACAAAAGACAGACCGGGCATGCGTTAGGTCTGCGCGCGGAAGAGATTCCGGTTAGGCCGGCGAAAAGAAGAGGATTTTTGTATGAGAGAGATGGTTCCGTCAAGTCCAAAAAGCTGATAGCGGTCGAGCTGTCGCCGCCCGCGGACGCCAATGAGGAGAACCTTTTGCGCGCGGCGCATCTATTGCACGGGTTGCACGTGGACGTTTTGACGGTGCCGGACTCGCCGTCCGGCAGGACGAGGGCGGATTCTGTGCTGGTGGCGGCAAAGATCAAGCTGGAAACCGGGATGGAGGTCATGCCGCATATCTGCTGCCGCGATAAAAATGCGATCGCCATGCGTTCTCTGTTTATGGGCGCCCACATCAACGACATACACAACTTTTTACTGATCACAGGCGATCCCGTCCCCACCGTGGCGCGCTCCGCCATAAAGGGGGTGTTCAATTTCGATTCCACCGGTCTGATGAAGATTGTCCGGGATATGAATGAGGAGACATTTGCGGATTCACCGATGTGTTTCGGCGGCGCCATCAATCAGGGCAGAAGAAATCTGGATGTGGAGATCGGACGCATCAAAAAGAAAATGGCCTGCGGGGCCGCGTTCTTTTTGACGCAGCCCGTATTTTGCAGCGAAGAGGCAGACCGGCTGCGCCAAATCAAAGAGGAGACGGGCGCGCGGATACTCTGCGGCATTATGCCGTTAATCAGCAGGAAAAACGCGCTGTTTATGAAGAACGAGATTGCCGGCATCCATATACCGCAGGAGATTGTGGAGCGCTATCCCATACAGGGGACGAGAGAACAGGGGGAGGCGGCAGGAATTGCCATCGCACGGGAAATCATGGAGCTTGTCAAAGATTTTGCGGACGGTTATTATTTTTCGTTTCCGTTTAACCGGGTAACCATGCTGAAAAAAATCTTGGAGTAAACTGCTGGCGGAGCTCAGTCATCGGCGAAATTGCGGGGAAAACTGTCGGGCCGCGGCACGGGACATGGCTTTATTCACAAAAAAACGAGCGGAAAACAGGGTTTTTTTGAGAGTTTTGTTGAATTTTTGCGTGACCAAAGGTATACTTAAAAAGGTATCCTATTGTGTATGGCAGTTTTTGACTGAGGAGGAATTGTGAAATGGCATATTTATCGGAGTTTGTCGGTTGTCTGATCTTTATTGGCGGCGGTTATGCATATATGTGTAACGTTTCGCTCAAGTCGACCTTGATCGGCAAACTAAACTACATTGAGCTTTGCTGGGCGTGGTCTTTGGCCGTAGGGTTTGGCCTTGCCGTCTCGGTGATGATGGGCGGCCCCGGCTATCTGAACCCGGGCGTTGTGTTTGGCAATATGGTTTTGGGAAGCCTTGGCGTAGTCGAGGGATTAAAGTTTCTTGCCATAGAGTTTATCGCCGCAGGATGTGCGGTGGGGCTCAATCTCATCTTTTTCTGGGATTCTTTTAAAGACTCTGAGAACATGTCGAAAAGAGGAATTTTCGCAGCGTATCCCGTCAAGAAAAATATTCCGCTCAACTTTGTGCAGGAGATCATCGCTACCTTTGCATTTTTATTTATCGTTTTTATGGGAATCGGCGGTGTGAGCAATTTAAAGCTCGGCAACGATTCCGTGATTGTCGGTCTCGTAGGTTTCGCGGCGGTGTTCTTTCTCGCGCTCACGTTTAACGGCACCGGCTTTTCCATGAATCCGATGCGTTCGGTGTTTTCTTCGATCTGGTACGCGATCTTTTACATACCCGGCGGGAAAGACAGGGTAGACTGGGGCTACCAGTTTATCGTCAATTTCCTTGGCAGCAGTATCGGCGCGATACTCGCAGTGGCCGCGACCAGTGCGGTGAAAGCGGCGCTTTTGTAAGCGCGGCGGATGCTCGGTAGATTATAAAGAGGAAAGGCATGGTATAGGTATGAATTTTGTTTATGGGAGCAGCAGGAATGGAAATATTGCGGAGGCGGTGGAGGGGATCTCTGAGCCGTCTGCGCTGTTTTTTATCGTTGCGGGCGAGGAGATGCTAGAAAAAGCGGCGGAGGAGATTGAAAATCATTTCCCCGGTGTCGCCTCCATCGGCGCGGTCGGTTTTGCCTATGCACAGAGCCAGTCGTTTGATACCGGTGTCGTCGTGATCGCCCTGAAACAGGATATTTTGGTGGCTGCGGATGTTTTGGAGGAAGCTTCCGTTATGCCCGTCAAATATATCAAGCGTCTGGTGACTGCTTTTGAGCGTGTGGAGGCGCAGGAGGGAAACACCGCGTGTTTTGACGTCTGTTCCGCGGGAGCAGATCTGCGCGCCGTCACGACGCTGTCGTCTTTTCTGGAAAAAGGCGGTTACGATCTGGCCGGGGGCACGAGCAATTCGTCGTCGGTCGCCTGCAACGGCAAAGTCTATGAGGATGCCTGTGCATTTTTCGTCATCAAGAATCTAAACGGAAAGATCAAATCATACAAAGAAAATATTTATCTCAATTCCGGCGTCTACGGCGGTCAGATGATGGTCACGGAGGCCGACCCTGGGAGCTATACGATCTGTACGCTGGATGACAAGCCGGCGGATGAAGTCTATCGGTCGGCTTTGGGGATAGACAGAGAGCAGATGAAGACGCAGACATTTAAAAATCCGTTCGGTCACATCTGCGGCTCGGATACCTATATTATTTCCATCAAGGAAGTGGATGATCAGGGAAATATCGTCGCTTTTCGCTCCGCCAATAAGATGGATCTTCTGACAATCTTGCAGCTTGGAGATTACCGCGAAGTCGTCAGGGAGACGATTGAGCGGATGAAAAGTGAGCTTGGTAAGGTTTCGGCAGTGCTGTCCGTCAACTGCCTGTTTCGCTATATCATGTTTCACGATGACCGCTACTGGGACAAATACCTGGCCGAGATGTGCGGTGATTTTGCCCACGCCGGGCTCGTCGGCGTCGGAGAGCATTATAACGCGCAGTTTGTCAATCAGACGATGTGTTGTCTGGCTTTTGAGTAGGAGGTGGGAACGTGTTTGGATTGTTTGCAAATAACTGGATTGAAGAGGAAGAAATCGTCGTTCCCGCGCCGCAGGAGGAAGCGGCAGAGCAGGAGAGTGAGCCGTTTGATAAGTATCCGCTCGACTACACGTTAAAAAATGCCAACGGTATCATCGAGGATTTGTCGAACGACGTCTTTGTCACCACGCAGAAGATGCGCTATGCCAACGAACAGTTTACCTCCCTGCAGCAGGATATTGTGGAGCTTCAGGGAGAGATGGATGTGCTGGAGCATGGGTTTTCGAGTATCACGGAGGCGGCCGACAAATTTGACGGTGTTGAGGAAGAGATCGACCGTTCGGTCGCGGGGGCGCAGAACCAGATCAAGATTCTCAAAGAGGACTCCAATTCGGTGCAGGAAAGCTTTAAAAATATGGCGTCAACATTTGACGTGCTCAAAGAGGCGCTCGACCGCATCAAAAGCTGCACCGTCGGCATCAGTGAGGTGGCTGATCAGACCGATCTTCTCTCCTTAAATGCCAGCATTGAGGCCGCCAGAGCCGGCGAACAGGGAAAAGGCTTTGCGGTTGTGGCCGAGGAGGTAAGCAAACTGGCCAAGACCAGCAAGGATCTGGTGGACAGCATCAATGCCGGGATTCATGAGGTCGAATTGCGCAGCAACGAACTGAACCTGTCCATTCAGTCCTCGGACGAGGCGATTGCCCACAATATCAAAAGTCTGGATCAGACGCAGGAGTATTTTGCAAAAGTAAAAGAGAGCGCCTCGGGCACATCATATGTGAAGGGCGAGATCGCCGGCGCAGTGGAGAGAAATCGTCTCTGCGTCAAAAAATTTGAGCAGTCCTTAGCGCGGACGGCCGGTGTTTACAGCGATATCATGGAACAGATGGATATTGACAACAGCAAAAAGGGAATGTTGTTTGAGGCGTTCCAAAATCTTATGGAACAGGCGATCGCCATGGTGGAGGAGCTGCCGGAGGTATAAGATTTGTCCGGTAAAACGATACCGTATACCAGGCGCAGGATTTATAAATAGAGCAGGCAGGGAGAGTGTAAATCCATTAATTGGTTTGCGCTCTTTTCGCAATCTTGAATGTGCAGTAAACAGACAGCCGTTATCAAAATATTGCGATGGAACTTTGAGAAAGGGAAGGTGCGACAATGGATGATAAAGATTTACAAAAATACTTTGATTTTTTCCGGGAGATCGACAAGGAAAAATATATTGTCCGTCAGACTTATCTGGCGGACGGCGCAAGAAAGGAAAACGACGCGGAGCATGCATGGCATATGGCCGTGATGGCCGTGCTGCTCGGCGGGTATGCCAACGAGAAGATCGACGTGCTTAAGACAGTGACGATGCTGTTGATTCACGATCTGGTGGAGATCGACGCCGGGGATACGTTTGCCTACGACGAGGAGGCGAAGAAAACGCAGCGGGAGAGGGAGTTAAAAGGTGCGAAGCGAATCTTTTCTCTGCTGCCGGAGGAGGAGGCCTTGCGGATGCGTGGCTTGTGGGACGAATTTGAGGAGGGAACGACGCCGGAGGCGCGTTTCGCCCACGCCATGGACAATATTCAGCCTGCAATGTTAAATGCGGCTTCCGGGGGCCGCAGCTGGCGGGAGCGGGGAATCCGCTTAAGCCAGATATTGGAGCGGAATAAAGACACTGCCGGCGGTTCAGAGGTTTTGTGGGATTACGCCCTTGAAAACATGATTCTGCCGCATGTGGCAAGCGGGGACATTGTGGACGATAGACAGGAAGTTTCTGGAAATGAGAAGAGCTGAAAAGGAAAAACAGCCGGAAAACGGAGTTTCCATCTACCGTCCAGTTATTACAATCTACCGTCCAGTCACTACATTTGCAAAGTTTTTGTCAGATTTATGCCGATATAATGTGAGAAGAATTTAAAGTGTGAGAAGAATTCAAATTGCGGCGATGTCGCTGCACGTGAGAAATTAATCTGACAAGTTATGAGGTGATACTATTGCATATCACGGCAAGTGGTGAGGAAGAAAAAAGACGAAAAACGATATGCGTCAAAAGTGGAAATAATAAGAGGGAGGTTTTATCGGAGGAAGTACATTATATCGAGAGCAACGGGAGAAAGGTTGTCCTGCATTTGCAGCAGGAGAATTTAGAATATTACGACAAGATCGGTCAGTTGGAGCAGGTGTTGAAGCCGGATTTTTTTCGTATTCATAAAGGCTATCTAGTCAATATGAGATACGTCAGCGATTACGACCGAACGGAAGTTTTCATGAAAAATAAAGATAATCTTCTGATATCCAAATACCGGTATCAGGATTTTGTAAAAGCATACCAGGATTATAAAGAGTTTCATGCAAACAATTTGTAATAATTTTGAAACAGCAAAAGGAGTACAAGATTGAAAATTAAAATTTTCAATCTTGGCGAAAAGAGCAAATGCGAACGTTGTTCGCAAAGCAGAAATGAGGAGGAGAATTATGCGAATTACCAATCAAATGTTAAGTGCGTCTGCGAGAAAGGCGGGGATTCCGCTCGAGGGCAATTCACTCTTGGATTACCTCAATAAAGACGACGGGGGCAACCTGCTCGACAGTTTAAATGGCAGCAACAACTTAAATCAGTCGGTGTCCTCGGTCTACAAAAACAACTATGACAAGATTCAAAAGGCGGCGGAAGCATATGAGAAGCAGGCCAAAAGCTTAGCGGAGTCGGGAGAGGGGTCGATCTGGGCAAAGGCCAATGAGACGGGAGATCTGTCTGCGGTTTATGACAATATCAAAAGCCTGGTGGACAAATATAACAGCACGCTTGAGGCGGTGAGAAAGACGCCGGATTCGTTAAACACCTATTACATGCAGATGTTTACGCAGGGGGCTGCCGACCGCAAAGAGGTGCTTGAGGCGGCGGGCGTTACCGTCCAGAAGGACGGCACGTTAAAGCTGGATGAGGACAAGATGAAAGCCGCTGATCTGAAAGCGCTCGAGAAAGCTTTTGGCAGTGGCAGCGATTTTCTGGCGCGGACCGGTTTTGTGGCTGCGCGGGCGGCAGATCACGCAAAGACAAGCGCCGAGAGCGTTACCAGCCAATACACAGCAAAGGGCAGCTTAATCACTGCCGAGACCAGCAGGTACGATTTTCTTGGATAAAATCGCGACAATTCAGGCTGTCTTGTCCGAACCGTTACATAAAATCAAACGAAGATGAGTAAAATTATGAAAAGACGCTTTTCAGAATACCGATACCGTGTTATAATAGATTAAATTATTTCTGCATAATAATGGTGAGTGGCATCAAGATTCACGAAAAATAGGCAGATAAAGGAGGAAATCATCTTGAGATTAGTAACACGATCGGATTTCGACGGCCTCGTTTGCGGCGCATTGCTTTTGGAGGCAGGCATCATTGATCATTGGAAGTTTGCGCATCCAAAAGATCTGCAGGATGGTCTGGTAGAGATAGATGAGAACGACTGTCTGGCCAATGTGCCTTATGTGGAGGGCTGCGGTTTATGGTTTGACCATCATTCCAGCGAACATGAGCGTCTGGCATTGCAGGGCCGATATAAAGGGGAGAGCCGTATCACACCGTCCTGTGCACGCATAATCTACGAGTACTACGGCGGAGAGGAGCGTTTTCCACAATTTGGTGAGATGATGGAGGCTGTGGATAAAGTGGATTCCGGCAATCTCACCATCGACGAGGTCATGAATCCCAGCGGATGGATTCTCGTGGGTTTTCTGATGGATCCGCGGACCGGCCTGGGCAGATGGAGGCAGTTTTCCATTTCCAATTACCAGCTGATGGAGAAGCTCATGGAAGCGTGCCGCACGATGACGACGGATGAGATTTTGGCGCTGCCCGACGTGCAGGAGCGCATCGAAGTCTATCATGAGCAGACCGAGAAGTTCAAGCAGATGGTAAAAGAGCACACGCGTGTGGAAGGCAATGTGATTATTTCCGATCTGCGCGGCGTCGACCCGATTTACACCGGCAATCGTTTTATGATTTACAGCATGTATCCCGAGCAGAACATCTCCGCCTGGATTGTCAGCGGGCGCGGGGGACTGGGCTGTTCGGCGGCGGTCGGTTACAGTATCCTCAACCGGACCTGTGAGGTCAATGTCGGAAGCCTGATGCTCAAATACAACGGCGGCGGACATAAGAAGGTAGGAACCTGTCAGTTTAATAACGAAAATATGGAGACAGAACTTCCTAAGATGTTACATGAACTCTGTGAAATGGCAAATAAATAAGCAATATGGCATCTGTCGCAAGGCAGATGTCTTTTTCGTGTAGAGGATTGCACAGACCTGTGAAAAGGAGAGAATGAGAGATGCAATATGATTTTGATACGCCGGTGGAACGCCGCCGTACGGGTTCGCTAAAGTGGGATGTAGGAGAGAATGAGCTTCCGATGTGGGTAGCGGACATGGATTTTAAGACGGCGCCGGAGATTGTGGACGCGCTGCGGCGGCGCACGGAGATTGGCGCATACGGTTACAGCATCGTGCCAAACGAGTGGTACGAGGCGATCGGGGACTGGTGGGAGAAGCGCCATCATTTTCGGTTGGAAAAGGACTGGCTGTTATTTTCGACGGGGGTGGTGCCGACGCTGTCCTCGGCGGTGCGCAAATTGACGACACCGGCCGAACATGTGGTGATTCAGACGCCGGTGTACAATATTTTTTATAATTGTATTCAAAACAACGGCAGAACGGTATTGGAGAACCCATTGAAATACGAGAACGGCAGATATGAGATGGATTTTTCGGATTTGGAGGAAAAGTTAAAAGATCCGCAGACAACTTTGATGATTCTGTGCAATCCGCAGAATCCGGCGGGAAAGATCTGGGAGCGGGATACTTTGGCGCGCGTGGGCGAACTCTGCGCCAGATATCATGTGACAGTCATCGCGGATGAGATACACTGTGACCTCACCGCGCCGGGCAAAGAATATATTCCGTTTGCTTCCGTGTCAGAGCTTTGCCGGGATAACAGCGTGACCTGCATCGCGCCGACTAAGACATTTAACCTGGCGGGGCTGCAGACGTCCGCTATATCGGTGCCAAATCCGAACCTGCGTCACAAAGTAAACAGGGGCATCAACACCGATGAGGTGGCGGAGCCCAATTTCTTCGCGGTGACTGCGGCGGTTGCGGCGTTTAGGGAAGGCGCACCGTGGCTGGACGCGCTCAGGGACTATCTGCAAAAAAACAGAGAGATTGTGGTGGATTTTATCGGCAGAGAGCTGCCGGGGATTCATCTGGTTTGGTCCGATGCAACCTATCTGCTCTGGCTGGACTGCGGCGCCATCACCAAAGACTCTAAGGAGCTGGCGGGATTTATCCGGCAAAAGACGGGACTGTATCTGTCGGACGGCGCTCAGTACGGCGGAAACGGTGCGCAGTTTTTGCGGCTGAATATCGCCTGTCCCGCGATTGTATTGAAAGAAGGACTTGCCAGATTAAAGCAAGGTGTCGTACAATATCAGATGTGATGAGCGGACGGAGGAATAAAAGACCGATCACGGAGGATAGCGCAAAAAGCGAATAAAAACGCAGTCTACAACGCAGAAATGAGGAAAACAATGCTTGAATTGAGGAATATAGGTTTTCATACCGATGATGGAAAGGATATTTTAACGGAAGTCAATCTTGTTTTGGATGAAAAGATTGTTGTGATCACAGGGCCAAACGGCGGCGGCAAATCTACGCTTGCAAAGATTATTGCGGGTATCATACAGCCTACGGAGGGAACCATATGGCTCGATGGCATGGATATCACGCACATGTCGGTGACGGAGAGAGCGCGCGTGGGCGTCAGTCTCGCATTTCAGCAGCCGGTGCGCTTTAAAGGACTTACGGTCAAAGATTTGATCACGATTGCCGCGGGGCGCGATCTGACGTTAAACGAGGCGTGCAAATATCTGTCCGAGGTGGGGCTGTGCGCCAAAGATTATATTGAGCGCGAATTAAATCAAAGCCTTTCCGGCGGCGAGATGAAGCGCATTGAGATCGCGATGATTTTGGCCAGAGATTCCAAGTTTTCCGTTTTTGACGAGCCGGAGGCCGGTATCGATCTCTGGAGCTTTGGCAATTTAATTCATGTCTTTGAAAAGATGCACAGAGAAACGAAGGGCACGATTCTGATTATCAGCCATCAGGAGCGTATTTTAAATATTGCCGACAAGATCATCTATTTAAAAAACGGCAGCGTGGAGCGGTATGGTTCCAGAGAAGAGATTCTGCCGGACTTGCTGCATGACACGGCAAAGGCGGCGGGCTGTAATATATTAATGGACAAACTGGAGGGCTAATCATATGGATGCAATACAAAAGAATCTATTACATGAGGTGGCAGAGCTTGACGCGCTTCCGGTTGGAGCTTACAATATCCGCGTCAACGGTGAGAGCAGCGCCCGCAATACTACTGCCAATATTGATATTGTAAGCAAGACGGATAAGTCCGGTATTGATATCATTATTAAGCCGAACACGGTAAACGAGAGCGTGCATATTCCGGTCGTGCTCTCGCAGAGTGGTCTCAAAGAAATGGTCTACAATGATTTTTATATCGGGGAGAACAGTGATGTGACGATCGTTGCCGGCTGCGGTATCCACAACTGCGGCGCGGGGGACAGCAGCCATGAGGGCTTGCACCGGTTTTTTGTGGGAAAAAATGCCAGAGTGCGCTATGTGGAAAAGCATTACGGAGAAGGCTCGGGAGAGGGAAAACGCGTCATGAACCCTATGACGGAGATTCATCTGGAGGAGGGCGCGTATGCCAAAATGGAGATGACGCAGATCTCCGGCATCGACGATACGATACGCAAAACGACCGCCGTTTTGGCCGCAGGCGCCACCCTGGAGGTGCAGGAAAAGGTTCTCACCGACGGAGAGCAGAACGCGGTTTCCGATTTTACGGCGGATTTGAACGGGGAGGGATGCAGCTGCAATATCGTCAGCCGCACGGTGGCGAAGGAAAACAGCACCCAGCATTTTGCCAGCACCCTAAACGGCAACGCCGCCTGCTCGGGCCATACGGAGTGCGATTCGATCATTATGGATTCGGCCCGGGTTTCGGCGAGCCCGAACCTCACCGCGGCCAACATCGACGCCAGCCTGATTCACGAGGCCGCCATCGGCAAAATTGCCGGCGAGCAGCTGTTAAAGCTGATGACGCTGGGGCTGACCGAGGAGGAAGCGGAAGAGCAGATTGTCAACGGATTTTTGAAATAGCAGGTTAAAAATCGTAACCGTTCAATTGTTTACCTGTTACTAAAAATCGGATGAAACATATGGTTTGTCACCGTATGTTTCATCCGATTTTTTACGCTGGAAGAAAAGCATTATCTGCGGTTTGTGATGAAACAGAGCCAATGCTTTGAAGCTGTTTTGACTGGAAAAGGGATGATTCTGGAGAAAGAATGGGAAGAAAGATACCAAGAGGCGGCCGTCGGTGTGGATACCGCCAGATTAAACCGTTATCTCTGCAAACAGGTGCGCAGGCATTTGGATAAGTTGTCTGCGGAGAAAGCAACCGGTTTTTCCGTCGCCGAACGGGCATACCGTTACGGAGATCACGGTATTTATCTTTCCACAAAAGAAAAACGGAAAAGAATTTTTATCCTCCTGACGGATAACAATCAATATAAGAGGCAGATTTATATTGATTTAAAGCCCGACGAGCGAAATCTCGTTATACATGTTCCGGTAGAAACTGCGGTCAGGCGGCATGAGGATTATCACGCCAGGATAGGGCTGGCATCGGGTATGCGGCATATGCTTGTCACGGACAAGGGACATGTCTATGGCGAACGGTACGGTGAATATCAATTTGCCCTGGCGGAATATGTGCGCAAAGGGCGGTCGGTTTATCAGAAAAACCGACGCAATAATCCCGGACGCAAAAAGTACTATGCCGGGAAAGCGAGACTGGAGGCGGCGCTGCACAGCTATATCAACGGCGAAATCAATCGGCTGCTGGAAACGGAGATGCCGGAGGAAATCTTTTTGCCGAAGCTGCCGCAAAACACCAGGGCGGGCGTTTATAAGGTATATAACAATGCTGCCCATATGTGGCAGAGGGGCTATATCAAAAAGCGGCTTACGCAGAAGTGTCAGGAGAATTCGATTCGGCTGGTCGAGGTGTTCGCAAAGAACATCGGCAAAGAATGTAGTGTGTGTGGAGCGACCGGCAAAAAGGAAAAAGAGTTTTTTGTCTGCCAGGCATGCGGTGCGCAGTTGCCCGAGAGGGAGAATGTCGCAAGAAACGCGTTACTGCGTGGAAGAGCACAGAGAGTATCTGTGTCTGCAAATGTTACAGACACAGAAATCAAAATCGAATAAGTTCATTCAGAAAGTTTGTGCAGATGGATGGAAAAGCCGTCAAGTAGATACTCTATCATAAGGTATTCTGTTCTACCGGGGAAGAACCGGACTGCAAAACGTTTCTTTTGATAAAAAGGCGGGAGTTATTTTTCTGCCAGACGGCATTAGAAGCCGGCCATGCCGGGTATTGGGTATGCCAGGACCTGTGGGAACTTGAAACGGAAGTAGTTTATCGTTTGAAGAAGTACCGGGAGCGAAGCGGGTAATAATGTTATTCCGCAGCATCAACGGAGAGCTTGATGTCCAATATTCCATATTATAAGATTGGAAAACAAATATGAAACGATACAGAAAGAAAGAGATGCAAGAGACAGTGGAAACACTGTTGAAAGCAAATGACACAATCGGTACGGCCAGAAAAACGAATTCTGCGGAATATCTGGTGGAGCTGCTTACCCAGTGCCAGGAGTCAGCGATTCTACTTGGAACGTACCTTGATACGTTAGGGGACAAGTATCATTATCTTGTAGAAGTACTGGAAGATTACTGCGAGGCGGTTTATCAGATCAGTGTCAGCCTTGCGGATGAGAGCCAATGCAGGAAAATAGTAAAAAAATACAAAAGCAGTTGACAGGACTGATCAATCATATACGTTATGATTTGCCGGGGGACAGAACGGAGGTCGTATTTCTCCCTTATAAAGCTTCTATGTGGGATTCTCTGGAAAGTGTGTGGAAAGCGGCGGTCTCTGACGAACAGACGGACGCTTATGTCATTCCGATTCCGTATTACGATAAAAATCCAGATGGGAGTTTTCGGGAAATGCATTATGAGGGGAATTTATATCCCGCGTATGTGCCTGTGACGCATTATGATGATTATAATTTTGTGGAAAGAACCCCGGACGTAATTTTTATACATAATCCGTATGATAATACAAATTATGTGACGAGCGTACATCCTTTTTTTTATTCCGATCATTTGAAACAGTATACGGATAAGTTAGTGTATATACCTTATTTTATATTGCGGGAGTTAAATCCACAAAACCGGGTAGAAATAGAGAATATCAAACATTTTATTACGACGCCCGCTGTGATTCATGCCGACAGAGTCATCGTGCAATCGGAGAACATGCGGCAGATCTATATTGGCGTTATGATGGAATACACCGGAAATGACACTGCCAGCAGGCGTTATTGGGAAGAAAAGATCTTGGGGCTTGGCTCCCCGAAAGTGGACAAGGTCTTAAATACCGGAAAAGAGGATATCGAGATACCAGGGGAATGGCTGACCGTGATACAGAAGCCGGATGGGAGCAGCAAGAAAATTGTTTTATATAATACAAGTATCACGGCTTTACTCGAGCACAATGAGCTGATGCTGGTAAAAATGCAGGACGTGTTTCGTATCTTTCAAAAAAACAGAGACGAGATTGCACTGCTGTGGCGGCCTCATCCGCTGATTGAGAGTACATTGCGGTCTATGCGGCCGCAATTGTGGGAGGAGTATCAAAGAATCCGAGACCAGTATCTTGCGGATGGATGGGGAATCTATGACGACTCGGCAGAGCTTGACCGGGCGGTAATCTTGAGTGACGCCTATTATGGAGACAAAAGCAGCGTAGTAGAACTATACAGAAAAACGGCAAAGGGAATCGTTATACAAAAAGTGTATCAATCTAAGATACAGGAAAATTTTATTATGGCTTCCCAGGTGAACGATCATGAGAACAGATATATTTTGTCGAAACAGGGAGTTTTGTACCAGTTTGATGAAAACACCAGGGGTTTTACGGCGCTAAAGGTATTTTGTGAAGATACAGGCGAAGAGGGAACTTATAAATATATGGAATTATACGGAGAAAAGATCGTACTTTTTCCGTACAGGACGTCCCGTATTTTATTTTATGATTTGGCAAACGATTTATTGACGGATGCTATCATTGCGGAGCGACAGAGTGTTTATCGCGCGTATTACAGATATGAAAATACGGTCTATCTGATTGGGTGTAAGGACAAGCAGACAGCGGATAGGAAAGTTGACTTGCAAACGTTGCAGACGCAGGCTATGCCCCAATGGCTGGACCGCATACACGCGCAGCTTGGATTAGAAGCAGACTACAATTTGACCATGATGGGAATCGGGAAACTGCAAATCATAGATTTTAAGGGCTACCTTCCGCTTACCGTTCCCGATCATATTGCTGTAATTGATTTTAGGACAGAAGAGATCAAAGTAATCAAAGTTGGAGACCGCGGGATTCGATATAATACGGTGTGCTATGACGGCAATGCGTTTTGGCTCACCGGGGATAAAACGTGTATTGTGCGTTGGTGCGATAAGAAATCTGCGATCACTACCTTTGAAAATTTTCAGCCAACATTGCCGGACTCCAAAAGATCAAAGTTTATGGATGCACTTTTTGCCAAGTCAGTATATTGGGACGGGTATGTGTATTTTGCTCCGCTGTTAGCGCAGGAAATCGTTTGTATTCATACAGAGAGTGGCGCGCTGCGCGTGCTCGATCAGACCGAACCGTTGGGAGCCTGTTTTGAAATCGGTCTGTTTGAGGGGGCAGTTGTCGCTTTTGAAGAAGTTTGGAACGATAGCTGCTGCGAAAAAGTAATCTGCCATTCTTTTGGCACGGACATAGAATTTAAGAGTTTAAACGAGGAATATCAAAAGGTAAGAGCCATGATTGGTGAAAAATGCGCAAGTGCAATATAAAGGATGGAGGGAGAAGCCGCTATGATAGAGGAAGTAAGAAAAAAGAGCAAATTGTTGGCGCTCATTATCAGAAATCACCACGAATGTGAGGGTGTGGATTTTTTGACCCCAAACGAGTATTCACAGCAGGTGGCTTATATGCATCACCCGCAAGGGAAGGTGATTGATGCGCATGTACATAATCTTGTGCACAGAAATGTGGTTTTGACACAGGAAGTACTGGTGATAAAAAAGGGCAAATTGCGTGTCGATTTTTATGATGAATATGAAGATTATCTGGAAAGCAGAATAATCGGTGCGGGAGATGTCATTTTACTTGTCTCAGGAGGACATGGGTTTAAGGTATTGGAAGAGCTGGAAATGATCGAGGTCAAGCAGGGGCCGTATGCCGGGGGAGATGATAAGAAGAGGTTTGCGGGAATATCAGATGAGGAGCTTATATTAAAGGACTGACAAGAGAGAATCAGCGAAGTTTGAATTCATGATTTGGAGAGGGCGCTATGAGAGTATCGATCATAGATGAAACATTAAAAATATATAGAGAAAACAGGGTTATTATATTTGGAGCTTCCGCTTCGGGGAAAGGTGTATACAGCATCTTCGAGTCGTTTCAGATCAAAACAGCATTTTTTGTTGATAACGACAGGGAGAAGTGGGGCAGCCAATGCTGTGGTTTGCCTGTATGCGCCCCGGATGATTTGTCAAAGCAAAAAGACAGCTTTGTGGTATAGATTGCAAGTACGGCGGAAGACGAGATAGCCGCCCAATTGAGGGAAATGGGAATCGATTGCTATATCATGTATTCGGAAGCGATACACAGATTGATCAACCTGAACCGGTATCAATATTTTAAACAGGACGGCAGTAATTATGCATATTATATGCAGCATGTATACGAGTCTTTGGCTGTGCCTAAGATTCAGTATTTGTGGGGGGATGTCATTACCAACAATATGTATTCCCCGGAAGAAAGCATATGGCTTTGTATGCCGCCTAAAACGGGTGATTATACGGTGATGAACTCATTGACCCGCGCCGGCAAACGATATGTGAATTTTATACATTCCGAATATGCAATGACAAAGAAGTTACAAAAGGCTGTCGGCGGGCGTAAGATCAAAGTGATCTGTGGAGTGAGGGAGCCGATTGCACAGAATTTGTCATTGATCTATCAGTTGGAGCAGGATGGGCTGCTGTGGAATATGAAGGAAGATTGGCAGGACGGCGGAGATGTTGCAGCGATATTGCGCCGGCTGTTGGAAAATGAAATTCATTATATAAAAAAAGAACATTATGACTCAGATTTACTCGAAATGAAAGACATGCAATATTATCCGCATACCTACTTCATTCAAAACTTTTTACAACAGGAATTTAAAAGAAATCTTGGCATAGATATTCTGGCGCATCCATTTGACGTGGAAGAAGGCTATGGGATTGTGAAAGAGGGAAATATTGAGATCTTTTTGTATCAATTGGAAAGATTAAATGTGGTTTATGAAAAATTATTTGAATTTTTAGGCATTGCGGGAAGCAGATTAGTCACTGGAAACAGCGCCGAAGACAAATGGTACAACAGATATTACAGAGAGGCAAAAAAGAATATCTCTCTTCCGGCGGATTATATTGACTGGAGCTATGAATGTGAATTTACGAAGCATTTTTACAGCGGGCGCCAGATAGAAGAATATATGGCAGCATGGAAAAAATAGAGATGGATAAGTGAAGAGGAATAAAGGAGAACGAGATGGGGTTTATACCGGTAAACGAACCATTATTGAATGGCAATGAAAAGAAATATTTATGCGAATGTATTGACAGCGGCTGGATATCTTCGGAAGGGCCGTTTGTCAAAGAATTTGAAAAAAAGATGAGCGCTGTTGTGGATCGGAAATATGGCATCGCTGTTTCTAACGGCACGGCGGCTTTGGAAGTTGCGGTACAGGCGCTGGGAATCGGCGAAGGGGATGAAGTGATTATGCCCACATTTACCATTATATCATGTGCGATGGCGGTGACAAAGACGGGGGCCACTCCCGTCTTAGTGGACAGTGACCGGTTTACCTGGAATATGAATGTCGATGAGATAGAGGCGAAAATCACTTCCCGGACGAAGGCAATTATGGTGGTACATCTGTACGGGCTGCCGGTTGACATGGATAAGGTATTGGAGCTTGCAGAAAAATACCATTTAAAAGTGATCGAGGATGCGGCGGAAATGCACGGGCAGACCTATAAAGGCAGAATGTGCGGCAGCTTTGGAGATATCAGCACTTTTAGCTTTTATCCCAATAAGCATATCACAACGGGCGAAGGCGGTATGATTGTCACGGATGATGAGGAGCTTGCAGAAAAATGCCGTATGTATCGCAATCTCTGTTTTCAAAAAGACGTCAGGTATGTGCACAACGAGATTGGCGATAATTATCGTTTTACAAATTTGCAGGCGGCGGTAGGGCTGGCACAGCTGGAGAGACTGGATGAGTTTGTAGCCAAAAAGCGGGAAATCGGCGCTTATTATACGAGCCATCTGAGAGAACTCGAGGGTTTGATACTGCCTGTAGAGGAGACGGACAGCGCAAAAAATATCTATTGGGTATACGCAATCGTACTGGGAGAAAATATAAAATTATCCAATCGGGAAATGACAAAGCGGTTGGGGGAGCGTGGAATTGGCACGCGGACATTCTTCTGGTGTATGCATGAGCAGCCGGTCTATCAAAAAATGGGGCTGTTTCAGGGAGAACATTATAAAAACGCGGAGTATTTGGCAAGAAAAGGTTTTTATATTCCAAGCGGCCTCGCATTGACGCGGGAGCAGATGGATGTGGTGGTGGAAGAGCTGACAGCAATCGTAAAAGGACAGTGAGGAGGCCGTTTATGGAAGTTTTTCAGGATTATGCCTATTATTACAATGCATTTTATCAGGATAAAGATTACAAAGGGGAAGCGGCACAGATCGATTTGCTGTTAAAAAAATACGGTGAAAATGTAAAATCGGTCATCAGTTTCGGGTGCGGTACGGGCAGACATGAGTGCGAATTATATAACATGGGATATCAGTGCAGCGGGATTGACATGAGTGAGCTGATGATAGAGATTGCCAGGAAGCATGTATATGAAGAGGGGAAAAATATAGATTTTTTTGTCTCTGACATCAGAGAGCACAAGTCGCAGGTAAAGTTTGACGCGGTTATTTCACTATTTCATGTCATGAGTTACCAGATTGGCAACCGGGATATTCTGGACGCATTTTCCGCGGCGAAAAACTGCCTAAGGCGCGGCGGTTTATTCTTATTTGATGTCTGGTATGGCCCGGGTGTGCTGAGTGATAAACCGGCAGTCCGGGTGCGCGAGATAGACAATGAGGAAAATAAGCTGGTGCGGATTGCGAGGCCCGTCATGCATGACAAGGAAAATATGGTGGATGTGTGCTATGAGGTACTTGTGATCAATCAAAAAACGAATATTGTAAAAAAAATTGAGGAAACCCATCATATGCGCTACTTTTTTAGGCCGGAATTGGAATATTTTTTGCAGCAGGCCGGTTTTGAACTGATCTGTAATTTGGATTGTAATACCTTGGAAGAAACCGATTATGGCTCATGGACGAGTTATTTTATTGCGCGGGCGGTATAAGAACGGAAAGAGGAGATACAAGTGAAGAAAATAGTTTTATTATGTCAGCAAATCGGCTGTCCGTTTGAATTGTCACCGGCAAGATACCAGCTTTTAGATGAATTACTGGAACGAAATTATGAGGTTTATGTATTATTTCCCGGATATATTCCCAACAAAACAATGCGGGATAAAATCGATTGCTTTGTAAATACAGAAGAAATGTCAGAACGTGAGATACGAAACAGAATCAGGCAAATCAGCCCGGCGTCTGTGATTGCCTTTACATACGAGGATGCAAGAATACTATATCAGCTGCCGTTGCTGATGAAAAATACCAACTTTTATTATTACAACTTGGAAATATATACCTGGGCATATGAAAAAAGAGCGCACCGTGCAGGTATCTGTGGTTTTTTGGAAGGCATGCTCACTTATATCGCGAACAAAACAAAAGAAATCCGCTATGTAAAAAATACGAAGTTGTTTGTAATTCAGGACGAGCTGCGAAAGAAGGTTTCCCAAAAACATTTTATCAGGCATAAACATACCATGTTAATCCCAAATTCCTATGTATTTGACAAGGATAACTTATGCGGGGAAGAGGCGAACGGGGTGTGCTATTCCGGCGGTTTATACAGTGTATGGACGGGCATGTTGTCAGACGGGATTGAGAAAGTGTCAAGAACCCCGATTACCTTTGCGGGGTGGGGAAGCGTATCGTTCAGTAAAAAAATAAGCAAGATGCCAAATATGAAAGTAGTTTTTCAGCAATTATTGCCGGACGAGTATGACGCATTTTTAAAACAGTACGCGGTAGGGCTTATATGCTATTCGGAAATTGAGGATGATAATGTTAATTTTATTGGCATGGCATCGGGGAAGTATTTTAAATATTTAAGCCTGGGGCAGCCGGTGATAGCCATGCATTGCCTGGGAATGGAGAAAGATATAAAAAGGTACGGGCTAGGGATTGTCATAGATGATGTCTCAAAACTGGATGAGGCGTATGAGCAGATTATTTCTAATTACCGGTATTATCGTGATAATGTCAGAAGGGTATACCGTGAGAAATACGATTACAAGAAAGTAATCCGTCCATTTCTGGAGTATTTGGAAAAACAGGAGAACGATAAATGAAAAAAAGGCTATTTTCAGTGATAAGGCAGCTCTTAATCGTGACAGCCAGTGTGATCGGCGGCAATATTCTGGCTGTGAGAATGAACGAAAAAAAGTATAAGGAGCTGCAGGCGCTTTTAAAAAAGAATGTGGTTTTATGCCGCCTGTTCCATCAATGGCTCACAATGAAGCAGGAAAAGAAATCAATCAGCGCTTATCTGGAAAAAAATAATTTTCTGAATGTAGCCATTTATGGAATGGGTGATGCCGGGCAGGCACTGAAAAATGAATTGGCAGGAAGCCGAATATGTGTCCGCTATGGAATCGACAAACGTGCAGACGAAATTTATTCCGATCTTGAAATTATGACATTAGAAGGGGAACTTCCTGACGTAGACGCTGTGATTGTGACATCCGTCTACTTTATTTATGAGGTTGAAAGAGAATTAAACAAAAAGATGAGCTGCCCTGTTTTATCCCTGCAGGATATTTTAGATGAACTATAAGAAGGAGAAGGCGATGAAAAAAGTCTTGGTTTATGGCGTGGGATGTTTTTTTGAAAACCATGAGGAGCAATTGAAAGAGGAATATGACATTGTAGGTTATGTAGATCGTTCCGGCAGCTTACGGGGACAGGAAATTCCTGTTCATGTCAGTGATTTTCAGGGAGAGTATGATCAGATCGTCGTCATGGTGACGAAAATTTCCAGTTGCTTTGAAATTACGGCGGAGCTATTAAATGCGCCTATTCCATGTGAGCAAATTTTATTGGGATGCTCTTTGTGGGGGGAGTATGCTCTTTATGATGCAATCAAGGTGATGCCAAATGGTAAGTATCTTTTAGTGAAAGATGATCTAAACATACAGGTCGGCACGGAAGACGAATTTATGAATGTGACAGAGGTTTTACTGATGCACTGTTATCACTATGAATTGAGCGGCGGCGGAAAGGAAGTCATTTTTGATGTAGGGATGAATATTGGCGACGCGACATTATATTTTCTGAAGCGCCCGAATGTCGAAAAAGTGTATGCGTATGAGCCGTTTAAAAAAACATACGGCGATGCGCTGGAAAATCTCAACGAGTATTTGGATTCGCCGCGTTTGGCTGTATATCAATTTGGCCTTAGCGATCATAACGAAGATAAGGAGATCGTGTTTCACCAAAATATGAGCTGCGGTCAAAGTACCATTCCCTCGGTCAATGAACAGGCAAGGCAAAATTATGGTGATTGGGGGCTTTTGCAGGGGGGCGATGCCCGGACAGAGTGGATTCAGATCAGGAAGAGTTCAGAGGTTTTTGCGGAGATATTGGAAAAACATGCAAATTGCAAATTTATTCTTAAAGTGGATTGTGAGGGCGAGGAGTATGCAATTTTTCAGGACTTGGACCGCAGCGGACTTCTGAAAAGATTTCATTTTGTCATGGCGGAATGGCACTACAAAGGAGCCGGTCTTTTGTTGGAATGTCTGCGGAACAATGGTTTTTCTCTTTTTACCATGCAAAAGAGCTTACAGCCTCAGTTGGGGCTGGTGTATGCGTGGAAAGACGAATAAAGGGTATGCATAGACCGCGTCACGGCAAAAGATATCATTTTAAGGAGTAAAAATGAGAGCTGTCATTTTTGGAACAGGGGATACATATCAGCGATATAAGGATGCTTTCCGCAATATGGAAATCGTAGGTTTTATCGACAATAATGAGACGAAGTGGGGAACGATGCTGGACGGTTATCCCATTTTTTCACCCGTCAAATTATCAGAGGCAGAGTTTGATTATGTTTTTTTGGTCAGTGCTTCTTATGTGGAAATGCGCAAACAACTGAGGGGACTGGGCATACCGGAACAAAAGATGATCGATAAAGATCATTTGCAGTTTTTTGATCATCTCGTTGAGACCGAAAATTTCATGTTTCCCGCCAATACAGAGCAGAAGAGGGCGGGAAAAAGGATTCTGTTACTATCACACTCCCTGGATTTGACGGGGGCGCCGGTGGCGCTTTGCCAGTTGGCCGGTGTGCTAAAGCACAATGGCTGCGGGGTAACGGTCTATGCCGAAAAAAATGCGAAAGTCAAACACGGAGAGTTATTATATAAGCTTTTGGAAGAGGGAATTTCTGTTTCATTTTTTACTGATTTGAACGCGTTAAGAATTGCCGATTTGGAGAATGCATTTGACCTGTTCTGGGTGAATACCATTACGCTGTGTCATGTCGTGGAGAAATTGCTGCCGACTGGCAAAAGAGTATATTGGTGGTTACACGAGGCAGATGATTTCTATCGCGGTATGGGTGCGTTGCAAAGATATCCGCACGCTGAAAATTTATATGTATATTCGGCCGGCTGGATAGCGGGCGGGGCATATGAGAGGTTTTCGGGAAATAAAGTTACGGGAAATCTGTTGTATGGAATTTCGGATGGTTCGATGAAAGGGGGCGGCGAATCCAGAGAAACAGGTAAGGTTAAATTTGGGCTGGTGGGAGCATACAGCGAACGCAAGGGACAGGACATTTTTTATTCGGTGATATCGGCGCATGCTCAAGAATGGATGGATGGCGCGGAATTTTTGTTTATTGGAGCGATACCGCAAGAGGTAAAAGACAAGTACGAAAAAATTCCCGCGATCCACTGCATGGGAGAGGTATCCCCGGACAGACTGGCCAGGCTGTATGATGATTTGGATGTTTTGGTCTGTCCATCGAAATATGATCCGATGCCGGTGGTTGTTTCGGAGGCTATGCAGCATAAACGGTTATGTCTTGTGACAAACAGAGTCGGGCAGTCGCGGTATATGACAGACGGTGTGAACGGTTTGATTTGCGAGGCTGAGAATGAGGAGGCCCTTGCAGGTAAAATTGCCTGGATTTTACAACACAGAGAAGAGATCGGGCGGATTGGCGAAAGAGGATACGCAATTTATAAAGACCATTTTTCTATGGATATATTTGAAAAAAATGTTCTTGCCATTTTAAAAGAAATAGATAAAGGGCATGGCGGACATTCGAGTTCAGAAAATATCAGAGAGCAGCGTGTAACATGCAAGATTGTGTTATGGGGAACGGGGGCTGCCTATAATCGTGTCAGAAACGCGCTTCGCTATTTGGAACTGACAGGGCAGATTGAAATTGTCGGAATCACCGCAAAGCAGCTGCCGCCGGCGAAACACTTGGACGGCTATCGCTTGCTGCGTCCCGGGGAATTAAGCGATACCGTGTATGACTATATCTTTGTATTGTCAGACCGGTATTATAGTGAGATTGTCCATGACGCAGTGACGTTATATGGAATTGCGCGCAACAGACTATTGCGTTACGAGGTGTTGTTGATTCCTGAGTTAAGTTTACAACGGTATTTTATGTTGTATGAAAGCCAAATGACTATTTTATCAAATAATTGCTGGGGAGGGATGTTGTGTAAAGCCTTGGGCATGGAGTGCAGATCTCCGCTGAAAAATTTATTTTTGACGGATGAGGATTATTTGAAATTATTGTCAGATCTTAAATTTTATTTTTCCCAAGTGCCCTGTTATAAGAGAGATGACATGGATGCACATTCCAAGAAAAAATATCCTGTTTTAGGGCTGTGCGATATCGAAATACATTGTAATCACGCGAGCGGACCGGATGAAGCAATCCGGGATTGGATGAGGCGGGTAAAGAAAGTAAATTATAACAATCTCTTTTGCGAAATGTATACAGAGAATCGCGAAAGCGCGGTTAGATTCCGCGCATATAAGCAATACGAAAAGAGGATATGTTTTGTGCCTTGGAAAACAGAGGAACCGCATCTGATGCAGTTAAAACTCGGAGCCGGACAAAAGGAGTTCTGGGAAGCTGTCAATAGCAGTGCGGCTTTTGGCAGCAACGGCGTAACGTTTCATTTAATCGATTTGTTATTAGGGGAAGTGAAATGGCGGCTATCGTAATAAGGCAGACAGCCCCGATCAGGGTAATGTTACAAAACTAGATTGAGAGAACACAGGATAACAGGAGGTTTTATTTATGGAAGTTTATATCTGGGGAACGGGTGAGCTGGCGCAGACATGTATGGAAGATCTCGTGCCTGGCGTGCATGTATTGGGTTTTGTGGAAAGCGCACCTGGCAAAAAGGAGTTTTGCGGGAAGAAAGTGATTGCGGGGAGCGCCGTTGCAGATACGTCCTATGATTATATGATACTGGCAAATTCGCATGAGGATGAAATTATAAAAAATTTTTTACTGGATGAAAAGAGAACCGTATGTTATAGGATGGAGCTTGAAAATGGTGAGGATGGAGCAATCACATTTAGAAGAAATAATCCCGGATTATCAGACGAGTTATTTCAAAGCCAAAGGAAATTGGAGGTCACGGAACTGGCACGGGATGTGATGCCCTGCATTTCTTTACAGTTGGAACATGTAAAATTTATATTTGACCATAATGATAATTTGATACCAAATGAAATGATCGGATATGGAAAAGTCTATAGCAAGGATGAGATGTGCTTTTTCTATGAGATGGCGCCTAAAATGGAGGGAGGTTTTTTCCTGGATATCGGTGCAAATGTCGGGACAACATCCATCTACTTTAAAAAGAATATTTGCGGTTCTTTGAAATATATTGCTTTTGAGCCGTTAAAGGATAATTACAAATATTTAAAAATGAACTGTATTTTAAATGATTGTGAAGATATCAAGGCAGAAAATATAGGAATGTCAAATACGGAAGGGCAGAAAAAAATGTTTGTTTTTGACGGGGCATTTGGCTCTTCTATGGTTTCCGATGGGAAAGAGGCATCGGATTTGTGCGAATTTATGTCGCTGGATCAATATATCCAGCGCAATCAATTATCTGCGGACGATATTGGCTATCTGTGGGTTGATGTGCAGTGTCATGAATTAGAAGTGCTCGAGGGTGCGAAAAAGACATTGACAGATTCCAGAGCGAGCCTGTTTATCGAGTTCAATGTCGGAGTGTACCGGGAAGAGGGAAAATGCGAAAAATTCCTGGGAATCCTGAAAGATATCTATTCAAAATTTATATGTTATGAGCAGTATGCGAACGGAAGAAAAGAGGTTCGCGCTATTGAGGAATTGTTTGAACTGCCAAAAGAAATAAATGCGCCATTTTGCAATATTTTACTCATGAAATAGCAGCTGAAAAGTAACAGTTCAGCCTGCAACTGCGCACTTGCTGCGCAGTTAGCAGCCAGTAGTGCCGAACAGTAAAAAAAGCCGCTCCTTTGCCGCAGGCAAACTTTAAATGGAGCAGATTCCGTAACAGGGAAGCCGAAGGCTGAACTGTTACGCTGAAAAGGAAATATATATGAAAAGAGTTATAATCTTCGGTTTTGGTGAGATGGGGAAAAAATTGACAGAGGAATGTCTCAGATATGACGCCGGGGTAGAGGTGCTTGCGATTGCCGACAATAAGGCGGAGGCTGCACCATATCATGGCATACCTGTCATCTTGCCGTCAGAAATAGGAAAATTCCTTTTTGATGAAATATGGGTTTGTACCGTTTATTTCAAAGAAATTATGCGGCAGCTTGTCGACGAATATGGTGTGGAACGGGAAAAAATACATTTTACGGAACCGGTTATGCCTGTTTTGGAAAAGAGACTGCGCAAAAAGTATGAGAAACAGCTCCGTAAAGGGGAAGCTGTTTCAGGAGAACTTGGTGAGGTACTGCAATATTTGAATCATAATCCGCTGCGCATGTATTGCTATGCGTTTTATGACGAATATCTGTACCGCGATACGCCTGTTTTTTATGACGAGAGGGCAGGCTTATATTTTGGGCTGTATGAGAATAAAAAAATGTATCTGGCCAAAAGATTTGATACGGAACAAAAGGCGAGGGCATATTTGAATGGGGTTCTGATGGAGCAGGATGAGCGCTCCCCCCATTGTTATTGGAATGACAGGAACATGAAGCAGCTGAAAGGGGTAGGAGTGGACGTAGGGGCTGCCGAAGGCATATTTGCGTTGAAAATCATCAATCAGGCAGAACATATCTATCTTGCCGAGGTAGATTCCGAGTGGATAGAGGCATTGCACTATACGTTTGAGCCGTTTGAGCAAAAGGTGACGATTGTTCCGAAATTTATAGCGGATAAAGATGATGGACAATCGGTAAGGCTGGATACACTGCTGAAGGAAGAGCGCGTTGATTTTTTGAAAATGGATATTGAAGGTGTAGAATATCAGGCGTTACAGGGGGCAGAAAATTTATTGGCGCATCATAATGTGCAATTGGCGCTGTGCGTGTACCACAATCAGGATGATAACCAAAAGATAGCACAGTGGCTGGGGGAACGCGGATACCGTACCCGTAATTCACCGGGTTTTGTTGTCTGTCAGGGTGATTGGGAGCTTGAGGCGGATGCCGCTGACTTTAGGAGAGGTTTACTATTTGCCTGCAAAGAATAGTGTGAAAAATCAGCTTGATAGCTGATTTTATCACACGGCTATTTGTGCTGGAGCGTTACAAATAAGCCCTGATCCGACAAGAGAAACTGCATTCGCAGATTTCTCTTGCGGTTCCTCGAACGTAAACGTTCTCGGAATGAGGGATTAGTGTGAAACACCATATAAAATGAATCGGGAGAAGAGGGCATAGATGAAATATTTGGCAATCTGTATACCAAATTATAACCGGATTGATAAATTAAGGCGATTGTTGGAGGAAACGGTCACACAGATTCTAAGGGATTCCCTGGAAGATGAGGTCGAATTATGTGTCAGCGATGATCATTCGGCAGAGGACCCCTCTGATCTGATCAGGGAACTAAAAGAAGTATATCCGCAGATATTCTTTCGCTATGCAAGAAATGAAGAGAATCGGGGGATGGATTACAATTTCTTAAAGAGCGTCATATTGGCGGAAAGCGAATACTGCTGGATTATTGGCAATGATGATCTGCCAACGGAATATGGGATACAGAAAGTAGTAGCGCAATTGAAAAATTGCCATAGCAAACCCGATCTTTTGGTTACACCGTTTGATATTTATACGGATGAGGAAATGGTGCGCGGTACGATATGGCCGCTGGGCGATACGCGCGGCCAGGCATTGCAGTTTGACACGTCAGACCAGGAGGAATACAAAAAACTTCTTCTGTCCGTACAGCATAACAGTGGCTTATTCGGGTTTTTGTCGAATACGGTTTTCCGCAGAGAAAAGTGGTTGGAATATCAGGGCAGATTTCAGGACAAGTTAAATACTATTTTCATCCAAATGTATATGAATATCCAGACGTTAGGGGATGGCGCAGTATATTTCTATGCTCCTGAAAAAGTGATTAAAAATTATGCCGATGACGCAACCAATGAGTCGGTAAAAAGAATCTGCAAAATTCTTTTTGGCTTAAACGGAGTGGTGGAATACTTTTTTTCCGGGACCGTGGGGGAGAGACTCAAAAAAGTAATAGTGGATGCTTATATCAGCGGGAGTGTGTGGGAGCTGCCGGAATGTGATCCTGATAAGGAAAGGGTTAGGAAAATAGAAACAGATAAAAATAAGCTGTATAAAAAATATTTTATCAGCCCGGATAATAGAAAACATTTTTTTGCAGGCAAAGAGATTGTCATATTTGGTGCAGGCGACTATGGCAGGAAAGTTTTTCGTGAGCTGCAAGATTATAATGTTACCGTGGCCGGAATTATGGACTCCGATCATGCAAAAAGGGGGCAGACGTTTTACGGCCATATCATCAATTTACCGGAACAGATGCTTGGTACATGCCGGGAAAAGGGATGGACGATCGTAGTGGCAAATCATTTTCATCTGCCGGACATGGTGGATTTGCTTTTAAAAAATGAGGTGGAATATATTGCGTTGATTTGTTAAGCGCCGGGGAGGACGGCCGGTGACAAAGTTGCGGTGCACAGTAAGGCCGATGTGGTTGTAGTTTAACATTGTGGGAATGGAGAAATCAATGATATTTAAAAATAGTACCTATGAAAGTTTGAAAGAGAAGATAGGAAACAGAAAGATCATTCAATTCGGGGCATCCTCTGCGTGGCATTATTACAGCAAGGTTTTCCCTGATATCGTGGAGACGGTTGTAGACCATACGGCATTTATTGTAGATAATGACGCGGCAAAGCAGGGAACGGAGCTTGTGATTGCCGATCGCAGGCTGTCGGTAGTGCCGGTAGAGCGTATCGCAGAGGCAAATGATTTTGTCATCTTGATTACGGTCAGCCTGGCTTACCAAAAAAGCATATGCGAGCAGTTAATCGAAATGCGTCTGCCGGAACATACAGAGTGCTATTCCCTGCCGCTTATGACATTCCGCACACAAAATGCGGATAATACCTGTGTAGCGGAATACTTTAGCAGGCATACGGTTCCGGTGAATGTGCCAAAAATCCACAGCTTTTGGTTCAGCGGGGAGGAAAAGCCGGATTTATTTAAGCGCTGTTTGGAGAGTTGGCATAAGTATTGCCCTGAATTTGAGATTATAGAGTGGAGTACAAAAAACTATGACGTGACAAAGAATCCGTATATGCGAGAAGCGTTTGAGCATAAAAAGTGGGCATTTGTATCAGATTATGTGAGATTGGATGTTTTGTATCAATATGGCGGCATTTACATGGACATGGATGTCGAGTTAGTGGCGTCTCTTGCGCCATTGCTGAACGCGGACAGTTTTTTCTGTCGGCAGGAGGACGGCCTTCTCGAACTGGGTTCCGGCTTTGGTGTGCGCGCAAAAGACCCGCTGATCGGGGAAATGCTGGCTACTTATAAAAACCGCAGGTTGATTATGGAGAACGGTGCAACGGATATGACGCCGCAGCCGGAATGGCTGAGCAGTATTTTAACAAAATACGGCTTTAGGAAATGCCATGATTCGCAGATTATCAATGACAGGCTGATATTATCAAACGATTATATTACTTGTTCGACGGACGGCAATCCAAAGGAGACGGCAAAATTAGGAGTACACTGGCATAACGGGAGCTGGCTCGGGGAAAAGGACAGAAAATTGATTAAGGATTCTCTTTCCGTCAGAGAGAAATTGCTGGAGGATTACTTTAAGTAAGGGGCATGGAGGGACACGCGGTGAAATTTCTCCTTTTTGGTACAGGCGATTATTATGAGCGCTATAAGAAATGGTTTCATAAAAATGACATTGTGGCGCTTATCGACAATTCATTACAAAAACAACATACCACACTGGATGGTATTGACATATTGCCGCCGGAGGAGGGAATAGCCCTGCCGTTCGATGTGGTCGTCATTCTCAGTTTTTATGTGAAAGAGATGCGGTTACAGTTGATAAAACTGAGCGTTGCGGAAGATGTGATTTATCACTTTTATGATTTACACCGTTTCTTTGATCGGGAAGAGTTAAAACAGCCGCTGCAATGTTTTGGAGGGGCCAAGGAGCTGATCGGTCCAGGAAATCAATCGGAAAAACAGATACTTCTGCTCTCACAGGACTTGACGTTGGGGGGCCCGGCGATCGCTCTGTTCCATGCAGCGGAAATTTTGATGAGACACGGTTTTAAGGTAGTGTATGCCTCCATGTTGGACGGGCCGTTGAGAGAAAGGCTGCTTTCGGCAAAGATACCCGTAGTTGTCGATGCCAATTTGCAGTTGGCGACAATGCAGGAGGCCGAATGGACCAATTGTTTTTCGTTGCTTATCTGTAATACGATTAATTTTCATGTGTTTTTGCAAAGAAGAAATAACCGGATACCGGTTGTTTGGTGGCTGCACGATTGTGAGTTTTTTTATGACGGTATTGACAAGGAATCCTTAAAAAGGATAGACAGGAAAAACTTAAAAATAGTTTCGGTAGGGCCTGTTCCGCAAAAGGCGTTTCAAAAATTTGTGCCGGATGTGCCTGTGGATAGATTATTGTATGGCGTGGCGGACATTGACAAAAGCGCTGCATATGAGCAGTGGGAACAGAATAAGCTGCATTTTGTCACGATCGGTTTTCTGGAAGATATCAAAGGACAAGATCTGCTTGTGCAGGCGCTGCGCCGATTGCCGCAAAATATGAGATGTAAGGCAGAGTTTTGGCTGATAGGGCATGATAAAACGCTATTTGCGCAGAAGGTGAAAGAGATGAGCGGATGGATGCCGGAAGTCAAGTTTGCGGGCAGTGTAAACCGTGAGACGATACACCGGATGTTACATAGTGCAGATGTATTGGTGTGTCCGTCGAGACAAGACTCGATGCCGACAGTGGCAGCCGAAGCGATGATGCATTCCGTTCCATGCATCATGTCTGATGCGGCCGGGACGGCGGCATATATTCGGGACGGCGTGAATGGATTTGTTTTTCAAAGTGAAAATGTGGAAGAATTATCGGTCAAAATAAATTGGTGTTTGAAACATCATGACGGATTATATGAGATCGGTATTCAGGCAAGGAAAATTTATGAGCAATATTTTTCTATGAACGTGTTTGAAAAGAATTTGCTCCATATTGTAAACGGGATGTTCACCGGATGAGATAGAGAAGCGGAAACGCCGCAACCAGGGAAAGAGAGTGTAACGTGTCAGAATTATCGCAGATACTTCGGAAATTCAAAAACAGTAAAATTGCCATTTATGGGCTTGGCACAGAGACGGAAAAGGTGTTGGCCGAAATGGGGCAGGCGTTTCAAATAATCGGTTTGCTGGATGGTTATCGCGAAGACGGCATGCTGTATGGGAAGAAGATTATTTCAATGGCAGAGGCAGTCACAGATCAGGTGGAACTGATTCTTGTGGTGGCAAGGCCGGGTTCCTGTAAAGCGATTACAAAACGAATTGGACAGACCTGTATCCAGCATGGTATTGTTTTGATGGATGTGCGAGGAAAAAATCTCTGCGATGCGAAAAGAATTTCTTATGATTTCGGAGGAGTTAGTGGAATCACAGAGGATGCACTAAAGCAGCGGGCTGCCGGGAAAGACGTGGTGAGTGTAGATCTGTTTGACACGCTTGTCATGCGACAGACGCTGTTTCCGGAAGATGTACTGGACATGCTTGACTTTAGGTTGAGAGAAAAGGGCATCAGGATTGAGGATTTCTGTGCGAGACGTTTAGAGAGTGAAAAATGTTTGTCCAAGGTTACGGCGCCATCACTTGTGGATATTTACAGCCATATGTTAAAGCAGTACCCTACCGTAGATATTGCACCGGAAACATTGGCCGAGATGGAATGGCAGATTGACTATGGGCTACTTGTCCCAAGAGAGAGGATGTGTGAACTCATATCCGGGATTTATGACATGGGAAAGGCAGTCTATATCGTCTCTGATACATATTACAGTAAGGCACAGCTTAAGGCAGTGCTGGAGAAAATCCAATTCAGCGCTTATGAAGATATCTTTGCATCCTGCGAATATGGTACAGGCAAGCGGCAGCAGCTGTTTCAGAAATTACAGGAGAGAACAGGGGAAAAACCGTGTCTGCATATCGGGGATGATACGGTTGCGGACGGGGAGTGCGCAGAAGAACATGGGATTGAGGCGTGCCACATATGCAGCGGTATTGAATTGCTGGAGATGCTTGGATACCTGGGGTTGTGGGATAGGATAGAACGATTGTCTGACAGGATTAAAGCAGGGATGTTTGTGGCAAATCTTTTTAACAGCCCGTTTCAGTTTGAACCGGGAGCACAGGAAATCCGCGTCAGGAAAGCATTTGATATCGGGTATTTATTTTTTGCACCGGTTATCACGGATTTTGTCTTTTGGTTCCGGAAGCAGGTAAAACGATACCGTCTGGAAAACATCTGTTTTTGTGCGCGGGACGGATACCTGATTAAAAAATTGTATGATGCGCTGGCCGGGGATGAGACGTCTCTTTATTTTCTGACTTCGCGAACGGCTGCGATTCGCGCGGGGATAGAAAACGAAGCGGATATCCGCTACGTCGAAGAAATGAAATTCAGCGGTACATTAAAAGAGCAGCTAAAGGAGCGATTTGGAATTTTGGCAGAACCCGATGAGGAGAGGGGGCTGCTTGATTATGCGGAAAAGATCTTAGACAAGGCTGCCATGGACCGTAAAGGTTATCAGGCATATATTGGGCGGCTGGGGATGAAAAAAGGAGACACAGCTTTTTTTGATTTTGTCGCCAAGGGAACTTGTCAGATGTTTATGGGGCGTCTGTTGGACAATCATTTGAAAGGACTCTATTTTTTACAGCTGGAAGAGGAGCATATGAGGGGAAACGGGCTTGATATCGTGCCGTTTTATAAAGCCGAAGAGATGGAAAACAGCGCTATTTTTGAGAATTATTATATCCTGGAAACCGTCCTGACGGCGCCGTGGCCTTCTGTAAAAGGATTTGGTGAAGATGGAGAACCCCAATATGCCAGGGAAACGCGGGGAGCGGAAGCTCTTGCGTGCATTCAGGCAGTACAAGATGGGATTGCCGCTTATTTCCGTACATATTTGAAGTTGTGCCCGAAGGAGGCACGGTCAGAGAATAAGCTGTTGGATGAGGTTTTCTTATCTATGTTACATGGCGTTTCTGTTTTGGAGGAAGCTTTTTTGAAATTAAAGACGGAGGACCCGTTTTTCAACAGAATGACGGATATGACAAATCTGCTGTAAAAAATACAAGAGAACAGGAAGAGGGCTAATGGTGATGGAGTTTGAATTGACAGCATCTATGATGTGCGCCAATTATGGCAATCTGGAAAAAGAGGTAAAGGCACTGGAAGCGGGCGGGATTGACTCGTTCCATATCGATATTATGGACGGCCGCTATGTGCCCAATTTTGCCATGTCCCTTAACGATATGGCATATATCGCGTCGGCGGCGACAAAGCCGCTTGACGTACATTTAATGATTGAGCACCCGAACAATAACATACATATTTTTCTGGAAAAGCTGCGCGAGGGCGATACGGTCTATATTCACCCGGAGGCAGAGTATCATCCTTCGACGACGCTGCAAAAGATCATCAATGCCGGCATGACGCCGGGCATCGCGATCAATCCGGGGACGAGTATCGAGACGGTCATGGAGATGCTTCGGATTGTAAAAAAGGTGCTTGTGATGTCGGTCAACCCGGGCAATGCCGGGCAGATGTACCTGCCCTATGTAGGGAAAAAATATACCAAGCTGTTGGCGCTAAAAGATGAGATGCATTTTGAGATCTACTGGGACGGGGCCTGTGGCGCAGATAAGATCATAGAGTACGCGCCCAAAGGCGTCAGGGGCTTTGTGCTCGGCACGACACTGTTGTTCGGAAAAGACGCGTCGTATGGGGAGACAATCAAGAATATAAGGGATTTGAAGTTTTAGGAAGAACTGTCATCAAGACAAAACGAGGATGCTATGGGCGATTATTACAAAATCGCCCATTTAATTTTGTGAATATTTGCCAAAATTTGTGATAGGTATTTATTTTTCTGTCATAACAGAAGATTTTTTGCTAGTATAGAAATGCAGACAAGAGATGATAATTCGTTTGTTTATCATATAACGTTTCTAATAACGTTACGAATTTGCCTCATGAAAGATGAATCTAAGAAAGCTGTGAAAAGCAGTTTTCGTCAAACAGCGCAGGCATTCATTTTATTTCGCGCACGATTTCAATCATAAACTAAGAAGAAAGCAAAATAATGTTGCAGTAACAAAAGAAAGTGAGGTATACTATTTTTAAAGAACAAGAGAAAAAAATATATACAGATGGGAAATTTATATTTCCAGTCTATGATTTTGGGGCGAAAGCAGTGTTTCGCATAGAAACTGTGCGCAAATACTTTATCAGCGATGTACTGGGTGTTCCGGCAGAACAGATACGGTCAGTCCGGTTGCTCAGCCCGTATCTAAGACGCAGGAGAGAGCGGGAGAAACAGGGCATCCTTGATGTGTTGATGGAGATGAATGACAATGGCAAGATCAATATGGAGATACAGACGAAGCCCTATAAATATTGGGATAAAAGAAATCTTTTTTATCTGTCCAAAATATATACGGATGACCTGGATGTAGGGCAGCATTATGAAAAATTAAAGAGAACCGTCTGTATCAGCCTGTTAGGTTTTAATTTGACAGAAAGGGAGGAGTATCATAGCAGATATCTTTTACGGGATGATCAGGGCAACATTTTTTCTGATATCTTGGAATTACATATCATTGAGCTAAAGAAGAAGTTAAACGGGAAAGAGCCGGTCGATGACTGGATCAGATTTTTCAATGCCAAAAGTGAGGAGGAGATCGATATGATAGAGACAAAAAACCCGGGAATACAAGAAGCCATCAGGGAATTAAAAAGAATCAGCCTTCCGCGTCTGGTGCGATCTTATTATGAGGACGCATTGAAAATGCGCCGTGACAGGTGGGCGAGGGAAGAGTATGTCAGAGACGAAGGCATCAGTATCGGAAAGGAACAGGGTATCAGTTTGGCGAAAGTGGAGGCCGTAGAACAGGTTATGGCGGAGTTTCATGTACCGTTAGAGAAAGCCTGTGAGGTGGTTCAAATCTCCATAGAGAAATACCGTGAGGCAAAAAAATAGTTTTTTTTTGGATGTGGGACAAACCACAAGATAAAGGGAAACGTTTAGAAAATGATAAGAGAAAAGGCTGTCGCTCAACGATTGGAAAATTGATATGCCCCTATCCGCTTGACAGGGGGCATATCAAATCGCGAGCGGCAGCCTCTTTTTATTTTATAGGAAACAGCGTCGTCAGACGCATTCATTCCCAAGTTTTGCACGGATGAAACATAAAATATGCGTTTATTTGGCCAACAGCATCATAATCTTGTTACTTCTCTCTACAAATTTGGTCATGGCGTCCACGGACAGCGGCTGATTGGAAATCATGGCCAGATCGTAGAGCTGTTCGCAGAACATCGGCGCATGCTCGGAATCCTTGTGCTCAAAAATATATTTTACCAGCGGATGGTTGGCGTTTAGGGTCAGCGTCTGGTCGGCGGCAAACATATTCGCGTCCATGCCGCCCATGCCGCCCATGGAGTACATCTTCATCATATCCTGCATGCGGCGCCCTTCCTCGGAAAGCGTAATGATCGAGGAGATATTCTCATTTTTCAGCTTTTCAACCTTTACGGTCAATTTCTCGTTGTTTAACGCTTTCTTGAACACGTCTGTCAGGGTGTCGGTCTCATCCTTCAAGTCCGTGTCATCGGTTTCGTCTTTTAAGGACTCCGTCAGATCGGCGTCGATGCGCATAAATTTATACTGCTCGTTGCGCTGCTCTAACTGGGAGATGAACGAGGTATCAATGTTGTGGTCTAAAATCACGGCCTGCATATTCTGCTCTTTAAATAATTTGATATACTGGCCCTGCTGATTGCGGTCGGTCACATAGTAGATGATCTTGCGCGCATCCTTATCCTCTGCGGCATCGTCCCCTTCGTCGATGGGATTGCCGTTTTCGTCCATGACTTCTGCGTCCACTTTGTCTGCGTCCGCGGAATTTTCTTTCGCATCGGCTGTGTCTGTCCCCTCTGCGTCCTCTGCGGCTTTCTCTTCCTTTACCAGAAGCTCCGGCAGTGTCAGATAAGCGTCCTCAAGATTCTTAAAGAGGATATAGTCGTTCATCTTATCGCAGAATTTGGTATCCTTTAAGCAGCCAAATTTGATAAACGGGCTGATATCGTCCCAGTACTTCTCGTAACTTTCTTTCTCCGTCTTGCACATGCCGATTAACTTGTCGGCAACCTTCTTGGTGATATACTCGGAGATTTTCTTTACAAAGCCGTCGTTTTGCAGCGCGCTTCTGGAAACGTTAAGCGGCAGGTCCGGGCAGTCGATGACACCCTTTAACAGCATCAAAAATTCGGGAATGACCTCTTTGATATTGTCGGCGATAAACACCTGATTGTTGTAAAGCTTGATCGTTCCTTCGATGGAGTCGTACTCGGTGTTGATCTTCGGGAAATAGAGGATGCCCTTTAGGTGAAACGGATAATCCATGTTCAGGTGAATCCAAAACAGCGGTTCCTTATAGTCCAAAAATACTTTGCGGTAAAAAGCCTTGTAATCTTCGTCGGTGCAGTCGTTGGGATTCTTGTTCCAGAGCGGGTTGACATCGTTTAGCGGAACCGGGCGTTTGACAATTTTTAATTTGTCCTTGGCCGGGGAGACTTCCACGATCTCTTTCTCACCGTTCTCGTTTTCTTTTTCTTCGGTTTTGGCCTCTTCGTGGATGGTCTCTACGACCGTGTCGGTGTCCAGCTTGTCTGCGGCGTCGATCGTCTCATACTGTGTCTCGGCGTTTGCCTTGCTAAGAAAGATCGGTGTCGGCATAAAGGAACAGTATTTTTCAATTACTTCTCTGGCGCGGTACTCGTTTGCAAATTCGAGGCAGTCCTCGTTTAAATACAAAGTGATTTCCGTGCCGACCGTGTCTTTTGTGCCGTCGGTGATCTCGTAATCGGTACCGCCGTCGCAGCTCCAGTGGACCGCCGTCGCGCCCTCCTGGTAGGAGAGAGAGTCGATGGCAACTTCGTCGGCTACCATAAACGCCGAGTAGAACCCGAGACCAAAGTGGCCGATAATCTGATCATCCGTAGATTTGTCCTTATACTTTTCAATGAAATCGGTAGCGCCGGAAAACGCGATCTGGCAGATATATTCTTCGATTTCGTCGGCGGTCATGCCCAGTCCGTTGTCGATAAATTTAAGCGTCTTGTCCTCGGGGCTAACGATCACCTGAATCTGCGGCTTAAAATCTGCCGGCAGAGTATACTCGCCGATCATGTCGAGTTTTTTTAACTTGGTGATGGCATCACAGCCGTTGCTGATTAATTCGCGATAGAAAATGTCATGGTCGGAATATAACCATTTTTTGATGATCGGAAACAGATTTTCGCTGTCGATCGAAAGACTTCCCTGTTTGTTTGCCATAATAAAACACTCCTTTTTTGTAGATAGTTGCATCGTTGATTATCTCTGTTATAAATATTAAAACCGAACCGAAAAAAAGTCAAGAGAGAATTAGCACTCTTTTGAGATGAGTGCTAACAATAAAAGTAAAAATACTGCAAACAAGCCGTTTTCCGGTATTTATTAAAAGTTTCTAAACTGCGGGCGGCAGACCTTGCGGGACGAGAAACGGGGCCAAAGGAAGCATTTCATGCGCGGTCCCTACATATACTGCGTAGTAAAGGGGTTGTTATTGACAATAAGGAGAACGGATTTGAGAAATCTATATTATGGTGACAGAGGACTTCGGGTCATGTATCTACAGCTGGCGTTGAGCCGCGCGGGATATCCGTTGAACTTGGACGGTATTTTTGGCAATCAGACCTGTGCGGCTGTGGAGGAATTTTATGGCACTTTTGGGTCGTGCGGCATAGAGGGGCAGGCCGGGGAGCGGCTGCTTCCCTATTTGAGAGGATATCGCAGCAACGAAGCGGGAAATACGGTCTTTTACCCGTTTCCGGTGGTTTCCGGGAGAGTGCCGTACTCTTCTTTTTTGACAAAGCTGGCAGTGGACGGTCTGGTGAAACGTTATCCTGCGATCGAAACCGGGAGTATTGGCACGAGCGTGACGGGCAAGGAGATTCCTTATCTGAAAATAGGGCGCGGTCCCAAAGAAGTGTTTTACAACGCGTCGTTTCACGGAAACGAGAGTATCACAACGCCCGTGCTGCTTAGATTTGCGGAAGAATACGCCGGCGCCTACGCCGCGGGGGGAGAAGTGGGCGGGGTGTCGGCGGCGCTGCTGTATGATAATTATACATTGTATCTGGCGCCGCTTGTCAATCCTGACGGTGTGGACTTAGCAAACGGCTGGCTGGACCGCGGAGCCAGCTTTCGCGGGGCGCAAGCGATCGCGGCGGACTATCCGGCGATTCCGTTTCCGTCGGGTTGGAAAGCCAACATTGAGGGCATTGATTTGAATTTGCAGTTTCCCGCCGGCTGGGAAGAGGCGCGGGCCGTGAAATTTGCCGCGGGCTATACCTCCCCGGCTCCCAGAGATTATGTCGGGGAGGCGCCGCTTACCGCACCGGAGAGTGTGGCAGTCTATGAATTCACAAGACAACATGATTTTTCCCTGATTCTTGCCTATCACACGCAGGGGGAAGTGATTTACTGGAAATATTTAGACTATAACCCGGTCAATTCTTATCAGATCGCCCGCTATTTTGGCAGCGTCAGCGGGTATACCGTTGAGGAGACGCCGGCCGCCAGCGGTTATGCGGGTTATAAGGACTGGTTTATTCAGGAATATAACCGCCCGGGCTACACGATCGAGGTAGGGCGCGGTATCAATCCGCTGCCCATGTCGCAGTTTTCCTCGATCTATGAAAAAAATATCGGTATCCTGGTGGGGGGAATGACAGAAATTTGACAAAGGGGCCTGACGGCCCCTGCAAAAGATAACGGGCGGTGAGGCGGCTGTTATTTCGGAATAAAACTGCGGTTGGCGGCGGCGAGCATCTTTTCCATTTCGCCGTTTAAATCGGTTTTGTATGTCTTTTGTTTTTCCTCTTTGCCCTGCCCGTCTTTTTCTGTGCGTTCGACTTCTTTTTGCGCCTGCTGCTGTTCCTTATCCAGTGTTTTCGTACACTCGCTTTCCACCATAACATGCATCTGGTAGATACCTTTTTTGATGCGTTCCGCCTCTTTTTTGCATCGTTCTACTTTGTTAAGCTGTCCCTGTCGAAATTCTTTGTAGTCTCCGATCAGCATGGTAAACCTCCTATATGGTTGTCTCCGATCTGCCCTGTGGTGTCAAGAGGCAGATCGGGTTTGTCGCTATTTTTATTATCGACCAGAGTGCTGCGCTTGATAATGGGGTTTGGTCTGTAAAGTGTGGTGTTGTAGTAACTGGATGCCCTTTTGCGGCCGTACAAAATCAAAACAGCGCCGCTGTGCAGATCGTTTCACGGGCGGTATCAATCATTGCTGACGCAAATCCTGCATAGGAGACATAATCTGTGCATAAGAGATAATAATAAGGGTAGAACGATTGAAATCAGATAGGAGAGAGTGAAATGTGTACTGCTGCAACTTATACGACGAAAGACTGCTATTTTGGACGCACCTTGGACTATAATATTTCTTATGGCGACGAGGTTGTGATCACGCCGCGCAATTATTGTTTCTGTTTTCATCAGGTGGGCATCATGCGCAGCCACTATGCCATGATTGGCATGGCCCATGTGGAGGAGGGCTGTCCGCTTTATTATGAAGCGGTAAATGAAAAAGGGCTGGGCATGGCCGGCTTAAATTTTGAGGGGAACGCACATTACGGCAAGGTTGAGGAGGGAAAGTATAATGTGGCGCCCTATGAATTTATTCCCTGGATTTTGGGACAATGCGACACGGTAAAGGACGCGCGTTATCTGCTGGAAAAATTGAATCTTGTGGATATCCCGTTCTGTGACAGGCTGCCGCAGGCCCAGCTCCACTGGATCATTGCCGACTGTAAGGAAGCGATTACGGTGGAAGAGACCGAGAGCGGCGTTCATATTTACGATAATCCGGTCGGTGTGCTGACCAATAATCCCAATTTCGGCGAGCAGATGTTTCAATTGAACAATTATATGTATCTGTCGACCGGGGAACCGCAGAATAATTTTTGCAGTAAACTTCCGTTAAAGCCGTACAGTCACGGGATGGGGGCGATGGGGCTTCCGGGGGACTGGTCTTCCCAGTCGCGTTTTGTAAAGGCGGCGTTTGCCAAGCTAAATTCGGTTTCCGGCGATTCTGAGACCGAGAGCGTCAACCAGTTTTTCCATATTCTCGGCACGGTGGAACAGCTGCGGGGCTGCTGTAGTATGGGGGACGGGAAATTTGATATTACTTTTTATACTTCCTGCTGTAATGTAAGCAAGGGTATCTATTACTATACCACCTACGAGAATCATCAGATTACCGCCGTGCATATGCACAATGTCAATCTCGGCGGCTGCTCGCTGGTTTGTTATCCGCCTGTGAGAAAAGAGCAGATTTGGCTGCAAAATTAATGTTGTTCGCAATCGTAAAATGCGTTATACTATTTCATACAAGTGAATGAGATAGGTATGGTTAGTTGCATGGACTTTTATCAATATGATTGGGAAATCGTTCCTGATAAGGGGGCAAGGCTTTTGCGCGTGAGAGGGCAGCACCCGTCTCCGGTGCTGCCGGAGCAGATAGAGGGAGTCCCGTTGCGAGAGCTGGGAGATTACTGCTTTGCGCCGCAGGGGCGGCTGCCAGAGCGCTACCGCACGACGGAGGCGGGCAGGGATACGGGCGGTTTGGCCCGGCCTGCCGTGGATTCGGCAGAGACAAGTCTGCGGGAGCTTGGCGGCAGTTATCTGGAGCGTCTGGTATTGCCGGATTCCCTGCGGCGCATTGGAACATATGCATTTTATAATTGCAAGCGGCTGACGTCGCTTGCGGTCGGCAAGCGGCTGACAGACATCGGCAGTGACGCTTTTATGAATTGCCATCGGCTGAAAGAGATTTATCTGAGAGCGGCGCCAAAGGAAAAGACGGGAGTGCGTTTCATGTTAGCGCAGATTTCGCAGGATTTGGAAGTGTTTTTTGAGGCGGAGGGAACCCTTCTGGCGGCGCTCTTTTTCCCGGAGTATCATGAGACTTATGATGAGATCGCGCCGGCGCATCTCTTTGGGCGTCATATCGTGGGGGAGGGATTTCGCGCCAGACAGTGTTTTGAAGACGGCGTGGCAGATTTTAGACAGTACGATAGGATTTTCCCCAAGGCGTGTGCCGGGGAGGAAGAAGGGACGCTCTGTGCGATCGCGTGGGACAGGCTGCGCTGTCCGATCGAATTGGAAGAGCAGCCCGGGAGGAGGTATGCGGATTATTTGCGGGCGCATAGCGCAGCATTGCAGGAGAGGTTTTTGCGGGAGCGCGACAGCGGCCAGCTCGTGCTGTTAGGTGATATGGGATTTCTCTCGAAAGAAGAGGTCTGGCATTGTATCCGGCGGGCATCCGCCGCAGGCTGGGCAAAGGGAGCGGCCGAGCTGATGCGTATGAAAAACCGCCGGTTTCCGGAACAAAAGGCTGCGGCGCGCTACACATTTGACGACGAGATCTGAGTGACACAAAATCCCAAAGAAATGACAGGATGGATGCTGACACGACGGGGAAACATGTGAGGAGTTTGGAACGAATATGGCACATACGAAAACGCAGGATGAGTGGGAAAACGAGATGGCGGAAAAAATACTTTCCCATATCCGAACGGAACTTTATCTGGAACTTCGTTTTTTGCAACTGGCCTTCGCGGCGCTGCCAGTACGCGCGGATGCCGCCATCCGAACCTTTGCCACGGACGGAGGAGTGCTTTGTTTCTCATCGGAGCAGGTCTTACGCTTATTTGAAAAGAATCCGCTTTTTTTAAACCGCGCTTATCTGCACAGCGTGCTGCACTGCCTGTTCTCGCATCTGTGGATTGCGCCGCCCGAAGTGGCGGGATGCGAAATCAGAGAGGACGGGGCGAACCTTTCCGATTGGCAGCTCTGGCATGTGGCGTGTGATATCATGGTGGAACATGCGATCGACGGCATGGATAAGAGCTGTACCAGACGTGTGTTGAGCTGGAGCAGGCAGAAGATGTATGAGACGATGGGGCGGCGAAAAGAGCCGCATTCCGCGCTCACAATCTATCAAAGCCTGAAAAAAATGACTGCGGGGGAGACAGCGGCTTTACAGAAAGAATTTTATACGGATGATCACCGCTATTGGCCCAAGCGAGATGAGCGCACAGCGAATATGCAGCAGGCAGCCTTAAACCGTCAAAAATGGGACAGGTTATTAAGGCAGATGAGTCTGGAACAGGAGCGGCGGGGAGAGACGCCGGATGAGGGGGAAGCGCTCTGTTATGCACAGCTGAAGGCCGCGAGGGCAAGGCGAAGCTATCGCGATTTTCTGCGGGAGTTTGCGAGACGCCGGGAGGAACTGCACGCAGATGAGGACGAGTTTGATCTGGCCTCTTACACATACGGCCTGCGTCTGTATGGGAATCTGCCTCTGATTGAGCCGTTAGAGACCAGAGAGGTCAAAAAGATCAGGGAATTTTTGATCGCGATTGATACCAGTTATTCCACAAGCGGGGAGCTGATTAAGAAATTTTTGCGGGAAACGGCGCAGATTTTGCGGGAGAGCGACAGCTATTTTGCAGATGCCGTGATTCGAATTTTACAGTGTGACGATGCGGTGCGCAGCGATACCACGCTGGTAGGGCGACGGGAGTTGGAACAGTTTTTGGACAGATTCGAGGTGGCGGGCGGCGGCGGAACCGATTTTCGGCCGGTGTTTGTCTATGTCGATCAGCTGTTGGCGGCAGGAGAGTTAAAAAATCTGGGCGGCCTGATCTATTTTACGGACGGGCTGGGGACTTACCCCGCCAGACGGCCCGCTTATAAGACCGCGTTCTTATTTTTGAAGGAGTACGACGAGACAAAAGTGCCGCCGTGGGCCATAAGACGGCGCATAGAGCCGGAGGAGTTTTAAGAGGCGAAGTGAGAGGATGAGACTTATGAATATCAGAGAGGCAAAGGAAGAGATCATAAATACGGTGCGCGCCTATCTCAGCAAGGATGAAACGGGGGCATACCGGATTCCTTCGGTCAGGCAGCGCCCCGTTTTGTTGATGGGTCCTCCGGGTATCGGCAAGACACAGATCATGGAGCAGGCAGCCAGGGAGCTTCGCATCGGCCTGGTGGCGTACACGATCACCCACCATACGAGGCAGAGCGCCGTGGGCCTTCCATTTATCCGGGAAGAGACATTTGAGGGAGCCGTCTATTCCGTGACGGAGTACACCATGAGTGAGATCATCGCCAGCGTGTACCGAAAAATACGCGACAACGGACAGCGGGAGGGGATTTTGTTTATCGACGAGATCAACTGTGTCTCGGAGACTTTGGCTCCTACGATGTTGCAATTTTTACAGTGCAAGACGTTTGGCAATCAAAAGATACCGGATGGCTGGGTGATTGTAGCGGCGGGCAACCCGCCGGAGTATAATCAATCTGTGCGCGAGTTCGATATGGTGACTTTGGACCGCGTGCGCTATCTCACCGTCGAGGCAGATCTTGGTGTCTGGAGGGAGTATGCTGCCCGCCAGCAGATACACGGCGCGATTTTAAGCTATCTGGAGCTTCGCCCGGCACATTTTTATCAGGTCAAGACGGATGTGGACGGGATGCAGTTTGTGACGGCGCGCGGCTGGGAGGATTTGAGCAGCCTGATGAGGGTTTACGAGGAGCTGGATATTGCGGTGGATGAAAGCGTGGTGCGGGAGTTTTTGCACCACGAGGAGATTGCAGCGGATGCGGCGGCGTATTTTGCATTATACCGCAAATATCAGGAGGCTTATGGCATCGCAGATATATTGGCGGGAAATGTCAGACAGACGGTGTATGCGAGGTTGGATGCGGCCGCTTTTGACGAGCGCGTCAGTGTGGTGAATTTGCTGCTTGACGCGCTGTATCTATGTTTTCGTGAGGCGGCGGACCAGAAGCTGCTCACGGACGGTTGGTATGCGTTTTTAAAGGAGCTTCGTTTGGCCCTTAGGGGTCAGGATAACCCAGGCGATTGTTACCAGAATTTGCTGCGGCAGAAGACGGCGGAGGTTGCGCAGATGAAAAAAGCCGGATGCTTAAGCCGCCGCGAGGAAAAAAGAGCGCGTCTTTTCTGTGATATTCTGGCAAAAGAAGCGCCGGCGTATGTGCCGGGGGATGACGAGAATGTCTATTTTGCCGGATGCAGGGAAAAGTTTGCGGTGCAGACGGCCCGTTTGGAGCGTTTGGAGCATGAGTTGGAGGAACAACTACAGCACGCCTTCGATTTCGTCGAGACGGCGTTTTTAAACGGGCAGGAGCTTGTGATGTTTGTGACCGGGCTGACGCTCTTTGAGGACGCGGCGCTGTTTTTGTCCGAGCACTCCAACGAGCGCTACCAAAGCTACAGCGATCAGTTGCTGCTGGGGACAAAACGGGCGGAGCTCTTGCAGGAGCTAAGGCGCGACGAATCATAAAAATCCCCATTTCTGCGCGCAGAAGAAAGGGAACTTAAATTTGGAGGTGGAATGATTATTATGTTATCAGCAACGGAATTGCAGAGCTTGCTTAGAAGAATTGACCGCAAGGGTTATCCGGCCTACAAGGATACCAGGGGAAGCTATGATTTTCGGGGTTTTGTGCTCTCAATCGACCATGTGCAGGGAGACCCCTTTGCCTCCCCGTCGAAGGTCAGTGTACATATCAAGGGAGCAAAGGCAGGGTTCCCAGCAGAATACTATGCAAAAAGGCATGTAAGGATTGCCCTGCAGGATTTGCTCCTGCGCCATTTTGCGAGGGAGATCGAAAAAGTTTCCCACAAGGCGGGCGGTTCCGGCAAAAGCGGCCTGATGGCGGTCAGCCGCCCCGGACAGGAGGTCTTAGAGCGCAGCGCCTGCCAGATTACGCCGGATAACGGCAATCTTACCGTGCGCTTTGAGGTGGGCTTCCCGGCGAACGGGCGGACCATAAACGCCAGGGAGCTGGAAAAAATATTGTTCGATTTTTTGCCCAAATGCGTCGCGTCCAGTCTCTTTTATAAGGCGCTGGATGAAAAAGAGGTGCAGCGGTGCGTGCGGCTGGCAGAGGACCAGCAGTATATCAGAGATCAGCTTGCGGCCAGGGGTCTTACGGCCTTTGTGGCCAACGGCGCCATCCTGCCCAGGGAATCGGGCGTCTCCGGCCGGCCGATGAAAGGGGCGGTGGCGTTTGCATCGCCCGCTTCTATGGAGGTGGAGCTTGCGCTCCCGCATCACGGGCCGCTTAAGGGCATGGGAATCAAAAAGGGCGTGACGCTGATTGTGGGCGGCGGCTACCACGGAAAATCAACGTTGCTCAAAGCGCTGGAGACAGGCGTTTACAATCACATTGCAGGGGACGGCAGGGAGTATGTGATCACGGACGGGACCGCCGTCAAGCTTCGCGCCGAGGATGGCAGAAGCATCAAGAAAACGGATATCTCCATGTTCATTAACCACCTGCCGAATAAAAAAGATACCGTGCATTTTTATACGGAGGATGCCAGCGGCAGCACGTCCCAGGCGGCAGCCGTGGTGGAGGCCATGGAAGCGGGGGCAAAGGCTTTTTTGATTGACGAGGACACTTCGGCGACGAATTTTATGATTCGCGACGAGCTGATGCAGCGCGTGGTAAACCGCGAGAGTGAACCGATCACGCCGTTTACGCACCGGATTCGGCAATTGTATCAGGAGGATGGAATCTCTACCATTTTGGTGGCGGGCAGCTGCGGCTCCTATTTTGAGAAAGCCGACTGTGTGCTGCAAATGAAGCAGTACACGCCGTACGAGATCACGGAGTTTGCCAAAGCGGAAGCGCGGGCATTTGCCGGTGAGCAGGGCGGCTCTTCTATGGAAGAGGCTTTGGCGGCGGCCAAACCGGATGTGAAGCGCGTGATTAAGCCGGACAGAAGTTTTGCGGATGCCAGATTCAAGATCAAAACGGGCGGCCTCGATACGATTACGCTGGGGAGGGAGCCGCTTGACGTGCGTTATCTCGAGCAGCTTTGCGATACGGAGCAGTTAAATTATCTGGGCTCGCTCATCAAATATATGCAGTGCCATATCTTTGACGGCAAAAAAACGCTGCAGCAGGCGGTGGAAGCGGTGGAGCGTCTGATTGCGGAGAAAGGAATCGGCGCAGTCTGCGAGGGCAGCTATCTGCCCTGCCATCTGGCCGAGGTGAGGGCGCAGGAGCTTTTTGCGGCGATCAACCGTTATAGAAAACTGGCGTTATAGATAGAAAAATCAATGTGATAATTAATGACAGAGAGAGGCATCTTCCATGGGCAATACATCAGAAATGAAAACGCAAAAACAGATCAATGTGGCCGTGCTCGCCCATGTCGATGCGGGGAAAACCACGCTCTCGGAGGCAATGCTGTATTTGACCGGCAGTATCAGAAAGGCGGGTCGGGTCGACAACCGGGATGCATTTTTTGACACCAATCATCTGGAGCGCGACCGGGGAATCACCATTTTCTCCAAGCAGGCCGAGCTGACGGTTGAGGATATGCGCGTGACTTTGCTTGATACGCCGGGACATGTGGATTTTTCGGCTGAGATGGAGCGCGTACTCACGGTGCTCGACTATGCGATACTCGTGGTGAGCGGTGCAAACGGCGTGCAGGGACACACGAGGACGCTTTGGAACCTGTTAAAGAAATATCGGATTCCCGTGTTTTTGTTTGTCAATAAGATGGATCAGCCCGGTGCGGACAAAGAAGAGCTTTTGGCAGAAATCCGGCAGAAGTTGTCCGCCGACTGCATGGATTTTACGGAGGATACGACGGAGGCGTTTTATGAAAATGCTGCCACCTGTGAGGAGGCGGTGCTAGAGCAGTACCTGGAAAACGGTTGGATAGCGGAGGAGGAGATCGCCAGATTAGTCGGCGAGCGCAAGCTGTTTCCCTGCTATTTTGGCTCCGCGTTAAAGATGGAAGGCGTGCAGGAGTTTTTGACGGGATTTTACCGCTATACCTTGCAAAAGGAATACCCATCTGACTTTGGGGCGAGAGTGTTTAAAATTGCACGGGACGAGCAGGGCAAGCGGCTCACCTATCTGAAAGTGACCGGGGGCGCCCTGAAGGTGCGGCAGGTTTTATCCGGCGCAAAGAAGGGCGAAAACGGCCAGACAGAGGGCGGCTGGGAGGAAAAGGTAAACCAGATACGCATTTATTCCGGCGAGAAGTATGTCACGGCGGAACAGATGTGTGCGGGGGGAATCTGCGCGGTGACCGGATTAAGCGAGACATATCCGGGCCAGGGGCTGGGAGGGGAAGCCGATGAAGAGACGCCGGTCTTAGAGCCCGTACTCACATATTGTATCGGCCTGCCGGAGGGGATGGACGCGGCGCGCGCCCTGCCGCTGTTAAGACAGCTGCAGGAGGAGGAACCGGAGCTTTCCATTGTCTGGAAGGAAGAGCTGCAGGAGCTTTCCGTCAGGCTTATGGGCGACGTGCAGATGGAAATTCTAAAAAGCCTGATATGGGAGCGGTTTGGTTTTGAAGTGACGTTCGGGAACGGCAGTATCGTGTACAAAGAGACGATCGCCGACCGCGTGGAGGGGGTCGGCCATTTTGAGCCGCTGCGCCACTATGCGGAGGTACACCTTTTGCTGGAACCGGCGGACCCGGGCAGCGGGATGCAGTTTGCCGCGGATTGCAGCGAGGATGTGCTGGATCGGAACTGGCAGCGGCTGATTTTGACGCATCTGGAGGAAAAGCAGCATGTGGGCGTGTTGACCGGGTCGGCGCTTGCGGATGTCAAGATTACATTAAAGTCCGGCCGGGCGCATCCGAAGCACACGGAGGGCGGCGATTTCAGAAAAGCCACTTACCGGGCGGTGCGCCAGGGGCTGATGCAGGCGGAGTCGGTGCTCTTGGAGCCATATTTTCATTTTGTCCTGGAAGTACCGGAGGATGCGGTGGGCAGGGCCATGACCGACGTGGAGCGCATGCACGGCAAAGTGTACTATGATGCGGCGCAGGGGACAAAAGAGCTTCGGGTCCTGACTGGCCGGGCGCCGGTATCAGAAATACAGGATTATCAGAAAGAGGTCATCGCCTATACCAGGGGGCATGGAAGCCTGACCTTTGCACCGGGAGGCTATGAGCCGTGCCACAATGCAAAAGAGGTGATCGAGGCGATCGGCTATGAGGCCGAGCGGGATGTCAGAAATACGGCGGATTCCGTATTCTGTGCACACGGGGCGGGTTTCATCGTGCCCTGGAATGAGGTTGCAGAACATATGCATCTCGAGAGTATTTTGACGGAACGTCTGCCAAACGAGGAGGCGTGGGAGCTGGCAAGAGCCTACAAAGAAGCCGCTTTCAGACAGAGAGCGCGCAAGGCAGGCGGGGAGGAAGCGTGGATTGGCACGGACGAGATCGACAAAATATTGGCGCAGACCTACGACGCCAACCGCCGTGGCCGCCAGGGAGCGGCTAAAAACCATTATAAGTTAAAGAGAACAGGCGCGGGGCAGGCGGCCGTGACCAGAACGTATAAACCGCAGGCAAAATTGGAGGAATACCTGTTGGTGGACGGGTATAATGTGATATTTGCCTGGGAGGAGCTTGGCGCGCTGGCGGCGGAAAATATCGACGGGGCGCGGGGCAGGCTGTTGGATATTTTATGTAATTATCAGGGGATGCAGGGGTGTCAGGTGATCGCGGTGTTTGACGCTTACCGGGTGAAAGGGCATAAGACAGAAATTTTTGATTATCACAATATCCATGTGGTTTACACCAGGGAGGCGGAGACCGCAGATGCCTACATTGAAAAATTTGCCCATGAAAACAGCAATAAGTATCATATTACGGTTGCCACCTCAGACGGCCTGGAACAGATCATCATTCGCGGGGCGGGCTGTGATCTGCTCTCTGCGAGGGAGCTGAAACAGAGAATCGAGCAGGGAGAGAAGTCACTCAAGGAGCAGTACCACGCTGTTTCAAAGACAGGCAGAAATTTCATGATGGACGGCATCGATTTAAGCAAACTGGAACTGGGGAAAGAAGAGGGATAATCATGTTGCCACAGCAATTTTTAGAGCGCATGCAAAAGTTTTTTGGCGAGGAGTATCATGCGTTTCTGGCGAGCTATGAGAGACCACGGGTTCATGCGCTGCGGCTGAATCCGCAAAAAACACAGACGGCGCATTTTTTGGAAAAGCCATTCTTTCATTTAGAGCCGGTGCCCTGGGCACGCGACGGATTTTTTTACGCGCCGGGGGAGGAGCCCGGGAAACACCCGTACCATGCGGCAGGCGTTTATTATATCCAGGAGCCGAGCGCCATGGCGCCGGCGGAATACCTGTTTGGGGACGGGGAGGCCGATACCGCGCCTACGGAGCAGGAGCGCGTACTTGATCTGTGCGCGGCCCCAGGGGGGAAAAGTACGCAGATTGCGGCCAGGATGGCAGGAAAGGGTATTTTGCTTTGCAATGAGATACACCCGGCCAGGGCGAAGATTCTGTCCGAAAATATGGAGCGGCTCGGCGTCGCCAACGCTATGGTGACAAATGAGCCTCCCGAAAGGCTGGCGGAGATATTTGACGGGTATTTTACCGGAATCCTGGTTGACGCGCCCTGCTCTGGGGAGGGAATGTTCAAAAAGAACGAGGAGGCAAAAGAAGAGTGGAGCATGGAGAATATCGCTCTCTGCGCCGACAGACAGGACGGCATTCTGGACTGCGCCGCATCAATGCTTTCGGCGGGCGGGAAGCTGGTCTATTCTACCTGTACGTTTGCCCCGGAGGAAAACGAGGGGACGATCACACGCTTTTTGCACCGCCACCCGGAGTTTGTAGTTGAAAAAGTGAAAAGGTATCCGGGTATGGAGGGCGGCAGGCCGGAGTGGTATGAGGGCGCCCTGCCAACGGTGAGGGATACGGTGCGCCTGTTTCCGCATCACATCGACGGAGAAGGTCATTTTCTTGCCGTCTTAAGAAAAGCGGGACAGAGGGGGGCATCGGAGGCTGGTTTCTTCCGCCGCTTCGGGCTCGAGCAGGGAATGTCGCAGAAGGATAGGCGGCAGCCGGGAGGGGGTGTTTTAGAATGGGAAGCGTTTGCGCGTGAAACGCTGCAAAAATCGTTTGGCGGAAATTATCTCAGATTTGGGGATCAGCTCTATCTGGCGCCGGAAGGGATGCCGTCCATCCGTCAGCTTAAAGTGCTGCGCCCGGGACTACATCTAGGCACTATAAAAAAGAACCGGCTGGAACCTTCCCACGCGCTGGCTCTCTATCTGCATCCCGGGCAGGTGAAACACTGTGTGGATTTGCCGGCGGACGGCGAAGAGATCAGGGCGTATTTAAGCGGGCAGGCGCTAAAGCGCGAAGGAGAAAAGGGCTGGTATCTGGTGACGGTGGACGGATACAGTATCGGCTGGGCGAAACAGGCGGGGGGCGTCCTAAAAAATCATTATCCCAAAGGACTCAGGATTCATTATGTGTGAGAAGAATCAACTATTTGGCAGGCTTTCATTGTGGGAATGTCTGACCGACGCTTTTTTGCGCGGCGTAATCGAGAAATACCATTATGAAGAGAGAGACGCTGTTTTGCTTGGCCGGGTGGCTTCCGATATAAAAATCTGTATCAAAGATCAGGAAAGCTTTTGCGTGAGCTATGATGAAAGAAAGTGGCCGTTGGAGCGGGAGGCGCTTGTGACGCTGACGCTTGGCCCCGGTATTGATCTTTTGCAGGAGCGCTATCACAGCGGGGGACTTTTGATGGAAAGCTATATGCTGGAGAATTGCAGCAGTGAGCTCTTGCGTTTGGGGTATGAAAAGATACATCGTCTGATCGTGGAACAGACCGGTATGTATGCCGCGCGGGTGAGCTTCTTTGGCGGGGAGGAGGAGTATTCCCTCAACCGGATGGCGGAGGAGCTTAAAAAGCGGGATATTAAAAATATAGCCTGCACAGCCGATTATTGTCTGAGGCCGACGAAAAGTGCGGCCTATCTCGTGAAACTTTGCCCGGAGGAGACGGTTGTGAGAAGTATATGCAGCGACTGTGCCAACCGGGACAACTGTCATCAATGCGCAAGGTGACGGTAAAATATTATTCCGTCAAATTATTTGTCGTAATCTGTCGAAATGTGGCGGATGCGCAACCCCTGTTTCTGTAAAAAGTGTCGTAATTTGTCGAAACATGAGGTATTATGACAGTAAATGATGAGAAAATTGTCAGATCGACGTTTAGGGGTGTAAGTGCAGAGAAAAATGCGATATACTGTAATTCACGGGGAAAAGGTTTTATGAAAACATGGAAATATCTTATTGGAGGAAATCTGGTATGAGAGAAAAATTAACCATGTTGATTGCAGAAGATAATGAGAGAGACCGAACCCGGTTTCGGAAAATATACGAGGGAGAATATCATGTGTTAATTGCGGCGGACGGCTGCGAGGCGTTGAATATTCTTCACAATAAAGATGTGGATATCATGATTCTTGCGTTGGATATGCCATGTGGGGAAGGGGAAAAGGTTTTACGGCAGATGAGAACAAATGAAAGGTGGAAAAATATTCCGGTTATCGTGAAAACCTTGGAATATAAAACGGCACAAGCCAAACAGCTCGGTATGGGAGCAGATGATTGTCTGGTCGTATCGGAAGATATAGAGGAGGTTAAAAGCAGTGTGGAGCATGTGGTAAAGCACTGTGTCAACGAGCCCAAAGTCTTTCGTTACAGTGAGATGTCCCTGCTGATTATTGACGACGATGCGTTGGCTGTCGAGTTCACAAAATTACATATTAAGCGTTTGGGTATGCGGTATCAGGTGGCTGACAGCACAGAGCTTGCCCTGCAAATGCTGGCGGATGCCGCGGAGGCGGGAAGTCCGTACGATATGTGTTTGATCAATGGGCAGATGCATCAGACCGATAGCGCTGCTGTGGCGAATCAGATCAGGGAGCGCTATGATCAAAACCGGCTCTTGATTTCGTGTGTCTGCCGTGATGGCGGCAGGAAACAGGAGCTTATGCAAAGTGGGGCCGACTACATTTTAGAATGGCCGATTTCACAGGAAAAACTTTACCGATTAATGACAACGGTGCAGCGCGACTTAGAGCAAACCAATAGATAGAACAGAAAAAGCAACAGAAAAACGATAGGTAACAGTTTGGCTCAGGACTTTGCACTCGCTGTAAAGTCCGTAAGAACGCGTATATCTAGCCAAGCGGGAATTCGGCTCTTTGTCGAAGACAAACTTTAAATGAGCCGGATTCCGTAACTATGAAGCCGAAGGCTGAATCGTTACAACGATAGAGAAAGTCACGAAAAATATACTTTACAAAAGATGCAAAAGGGTTTAAAATAAGTTTCATTAATAAGACAAAGCAGTGACAAGAAGAGTACGTCATGGAATGCAGCAGAGAAGGATGCCCGGGGGAAAGTCATAATTTTCGCTGTGTGGTGAAAGCATCCGGCAGAAAGTGACCGAAGACCACCTTGGAGCGGCCCTAATCAGGCACGGTGATTCCGTTATCATCACAATGAGATTTTTGTGGAGGAGTGAAATGTTTGACAGAGAGCGATTTCATGAAAGTGAATGTGGGTGGAACCACGGTGAAGTATTTCCGTACAGGAAGCGTTTATCGTCCCGGCAGTAAGCAATAATGGCAAGTGCGCTGTTATGCTTACCGCCGTTTTTTTATGCACAGGGGTGCGTAAGGAAATTAGCAGCTTTGCTGGACGCATCCAATCCATTGCACACGGACACCCAAAAGAAATGTAATCAAGAGAGAGGAAGGGAATAACTATGAAAATCACACTAAAGGACGGCTCCGTAAAGGAGTATGAAGCGGCAAAGTCTGTCTATGACATTGCAAAAGATATCAGTGAAGGTCTGGCGCGGGTGGCATGCGCCGGGGAGGTGAACGGGGTGATTGTCGATCTGCGCACCGAATTGCAGGAGGACTGCACTTTAAATATTATTACGGCCAGTGACCCGGAGGGGCTTCGCGTCATCCGCCACACCGCCTCGCATGTACTGGCGGAGGCCGTAAAGCGTCTGTATCCCAATGCAAAAGTGACGATTGGGCCAGCGATCGACGAGGGATTTTATTATGATTTTGAGGCCGACCCGTTTTCGAGGGAAGACCTTGACCAGATTGAAGCGGAGATGAAAAAGATCATCAAAGAGGGACACGCGATCACCAGATTTACACTGCCAAGGGCGGAGGCGGTAAAGCTGATGCGGGAAAAAGAGGAGCCGTTTAAGGTGGAATTGATCGAGGAGCTGCCGGAGGATGCCGAGATTTCGTTTTATGACCAGGGAGGGTTTGTTGATCTGTGCGCAGGCCCTCATCTGATGAGTACCAAGGGGGTCAAGGCATTTAAGCTGACGTCCTCCTCCATGGCGTATTGGCGCGGGGATTCTGATAAAGCGCGGCTGCAGCGCATCTACGGTACCGCCTACAATAAAAAAGAAGATCTGGCGGCGCACTTAGAGCGCATGGAGGACGCCAAACGCCGGGATCACAACAGGCTCGGCCGTGAAATGGGCCTATTTACCACGGTGGATGTGATCGGCCAGGGGCTGCCGCTGTTTACGCCCAAGGGCACAAAGATGATTATGAAATTGCAGCGGTGGATTGAGGATATCGAGGAGAATGAGTGGGGATATGTCCGCACCAGGACGCCTCTGATGGCAAAGTCTGATCTGTACAAAATTTCCGGCCACTGGGATCACTATAAAGAGGGAATGTTTGTGCTTGGGGATGAGGAGACGGACAAAGAGGTATTTGCACTTCGTCCGATGACTTGCCCGTTCCAGTATTATGTGTACAAGAATGAGCAACATTCCTACCGTGATCTGCCGATTCGCATGGGGGAGACGTCCACCCTGTTTCGCTCGGAGGATTCCGGCGAGATGCACGGACTGACCCGTGTGCGCCAGTTTACGATTTCAGAGGGCCATTTGATTGTGCGTCCCGATCAGATGGTGGAAGAATTCAAAGGGTGTCTTGCGCTGGCAAAGCATTGTCTTACGACGCTCGGCGTGGAGGAGGATGTGACCTACCATCTCTCCAAATGGGACCCCGACAACCGCGAGAAATACATCGGTGAGCCGGAAGTGTGGGAGGAGACGCAGCAGCATATGCGCGATATCTTAAACGAGCTCCACATCGATTATGTGGAAGATGTGGGCGAAGCGGCGTTTTACGGTCCCAAGGTGGATATCAATGCCCGCAATGTGTACGGCAAGGATGACACGATGATTACCATCCAGTGGGATGCGCTGCTGGCGGAACAGTTTGATATGTATTTTATCGACGAAAACGGCAGCAAGGTGCGGCCTTATATCATTCACAGAACTTCGATCGGATGCTATGAGCGCACGCTTGCATGGCTGATCGAGAAGTATGCCGGCAAGTTCCCGACCTGGCTGTGCGCCGAGCAGGTAAGGGTTTTGCCAATTTCCGATAAGTATAGCGCCTATGCCGATGAGGTCGTAAAAGAATTAAAGAAACATGGCATTGACGCCACAATGGACGCGCGCTCCGAAAAGATCGGCTTTAAAATCCGCGAGGCAAGACTTGACAAATTGCCGTATATGCTCGTCGTCGGCCAGCAGGAGGAGGCGGACCACACGGTGTCTGTACGCAGCCGCTTTGCCGGGGACGAGGGCGTGAAGCCTCTTGGTGAATTTATTGCGGCTGTCTTAGAGGAGATCAGGACAAAAGAAATCCGCAGGGAAATCCCGCAGGAAGAGCGGTAAAATAATAAAGTTACAAACAGAGTACAGCGTGCATGTTGCATTGTACTTATGTATCACAGAGGGCAGGACGTATCGTCCTGCCCTCTGATGTAAGCGTAATCTAGATGTAAAGCGAAATCACTGGTGTAAATGCAATCCTGATGTGAAGCGCAATTTCTGATGTAAAAAGAAATTCTAAAATTGAAAAAATTTCTTAGGCTTGCTGTTATACGTTATAAAAGTTTTCGATCGCGCACATCTTGGCGCTCATATTGACAAGCAGGGCGTCTAAGATGGTCAGCGCCGCCATGGATTCGATGACGACAACGGCTCTTGGCACGATCACGGGGTCATGGCGGCCCTTGATGCTGATCTCGATTTCTTCCCCCTGCCGGTTGATTGTCTGCTGGGGGGCGGCAATCGAGGGCGTTGGCTTGATGGCGGCGCGAAAGATGAGATCGCTGCCGTCACTCATGCCCCCTAAGACGCCGCCGGCGTGGTTCGCGGCCTTTTTAACCTGGCGGTTTTCGTCCAAACGGAAAGGGTCGTTGTTTGTTTTTCCGGTCGCCCCTGCCACGGCAAAGCCGTCGCCGATTTCAAAGCCTTTGACTGCGCCGATGGACAGGATGGCTTTTGCCAGGTTGGCGTCAAGCTTTTCAAAGACCGGCTCGCCGATACCGGCGGGCATACCGGTTACGATACACTCGACCATACCGCCCGAGGAATTGTGTTCTGCCATGCAGGCGTCGAGATATTCCTGCGCCTTTTTTGCGGCATCGGCATCGGGCATATTGACGGAGTTTTGGCTACATTCCTTAAGGTCGAAGCGTGAAGGGTCAATGGAGACGGGACCGATGGACTTCGTGTAGGCGGCGAGCCGGATACCGAGCCGGTTTAAGATTTTGACGGCGACGGCGCCGGCCGCGACGCGTCCGATCGTCTCGCGCCCGGAGGAGCGTCCGCCGCCCCGGTAGTCGCGGAAACCGTATTTGGCGTCGAACGTGTAGTCCGCGTGCCCAGGCCGCCAGTAAGAGGCAATCTCGCCGTAATCCCTCGAGCGCTGGTCTTTGTTCCAGACAACGAGGGAGAGCGGCGTTCCCGTTGTTTTTCCCTCAAAGACGCCGGATAAAATTTCGACGGCGTCTGTTTCCTGCCTTGGCGTGGTATATTTGGACTGGCCGGGTTTTCTGCGGTTTAAAAACATTTGAATATCGTTTTCGCAAAGCGCAAGACCTGCGGGGCAGCCGTCAATGACGACCCCTAATCCCTTTCCGTGGGATTCTCCCCATGTAGTGATTTTAAAGATTGTTCCGAATGTAGAACCTGCCATAAGGCACCTCCTGTATGTTTTATAAAACCAATGCCTTTTTGGGACAGTAATCGGCACATTTGCCACAGCTGATACATTTGTCGTAGTCTATGACGGGCGCCTCAAAATCTTTCTGGCTTAACGCTCCGACCGGACAGACATTTACGGCGGGACATTTGTGATTTTGAGGACAGTGCTCAGTGATGATTTTTAATTTTTTTTCCATGAAGCGATCTCCTTTATTTGATAATTGCCATATAAAAAGATTATACCATGTTTCTGCGGATTTTGAAACCTTTTGATTTGGCTTGAAAAAAAGCGGTTCCTTTAGTATAATGAACCTTTAAGTTATATCCAATTAGGTGACAAGTTACAAAATATTTTGTTGGAAGTTTTCAACGATTCATCGAATGACAGGCAGGGAAATATGCAACAATATGAAGTAAAAAAAGTGAAAGAACCGATTGACTGGACGGTGGAGGTGCCGGGTTCTAAGAGCATCACCAACCGTGCGTTGCTGATGGCGGCCTTGTCCGACGGCCCGACGCAGATAGACGGGGCGCTGTTTTCGGACGATTCGAGGCACTTTCTCGCCTCGCTGCGGGCGCTGGGGTTTGTTCTCGAGGCAGACGAGGCGGCCAGCCGCGTGAAAATCAGGGGATGCGGCGGCTTAATTCCCGCAAAAAAGGCGGAAATCTATGTGGGAAGCGCGGGCACCGCAGCCCGTTTTCTCACCGCCATGCTGGGCTTTTCTGACGGCGTTTATACGATTCAGGCATCCGAGCAGATGAAAAGAAGGCCGATGCTGCCGCTATTTCAGTTGTTGGAGGACGTGGGGGCTAAGATTACATACTTAGAGAAAGAGGGCTGCCTGCCGGTGCAAATTTGCGGGCGCGCATACGGCGCGCAGAGTCAGAGCGGGCAGGAGGGGGGAGAGGGCCAGCCGCCGCTTGCGGTGACGCTTGACATCAGCAAAAGCACTCAGTTTTTAAGCGCGCTGTTGCTGATTTCCCCTATGGTCTGTGACCGCGCGCTCGCGATACGGATTGTCAGTGAAAAAACGGACGGCTCTTACATACGCATCACAAGAAAGATGATGGAGGAATTCGGGGCCAAAACACAGTTTGACGGGAAAAATTATATGGTGCCGCAGGGGACATGCTATCACTTAGAGCAGTATACGGTGGAGCCGGACATGTCCGCGGCCTGTTACTTCTATACGGCGGCGGCGCTCACCGGTGGCAGAGCGCTGGTGAAAAACGTACATGCAGACAATTCGCAGGGGGATATCCGGTTTTTGGACGTGCTGCGGCAGATGGGATGCCGGATCGAAGATTGCGCTGCGGGAATCTTGCTCGAAGGTCCCTTAGAC
>CANONN010000008.1 GCA_947567625.1 uncultured Roseburia sp.
GTCATCCCGTCGATTCCCGGCGCTCCCTTATTTGCCTTCACTCTCTTATACGCTCTGTTGAAGTTATCTTTATGCAGTATCGCTTCCAGGAGTTTCGGCTGTGCACTGTCTCTTTCTTTCCATATCCGATTGAATGACCTTGACGCTTCCGCATACCCTTCGTGTTCCGCACTATCTCTTTGCCGACAGCCATTGTTTTCCAAGTTTTCTGTCATAAATGGTCATTCCTCCTTTTTCGATCATACTTAAGACTCCTACTGATTCGGTCCTTTCTGATAATCTAAAAAACTCACTACTATGAACTCTGCTGACTTCTGTGCGTTCAGCACTGCTTTGGGTAGTGGTTACCTCTTTCAAGACATACCGCACAGACCTCTCCGGGTACCACACGTTTCTTTCTCTCCATCCATCTGCTACATCTATCATGCATGATTCCATGTAGTTATTGGGCTTCGGCTTGTATGGCAGTCTTACCCTCATGCATAACCTCATATGTGATTTCTGTTCGTCAGACCAGAGATTTGCCCGCAGGTTTATATGTTCCCCACATCCGGCTTCCTTCAGATTCCACCTCACGATGGACACCCTTGCCTTCGGCTATATCCTTCCCACTACCGGGCGGATTCCAGACTTGCACTGGTTAGAAACGTGCGCCGCCGGGCGCACTATAAAAAGTCCAGGACCGCAAAACCGATCCCGGACTTTTTATCTAGCGGCGTATCTTACTCACTCTACGCCGATCTCACTCACTCTCATAGTTATCTCTGCACTCTAGCTCCTGCGCCGCCCATAATGCCTTCGACTTCTTTTCTGCTGGCCATCGTGGTATCGCCCGGCGTTGTCATCGCCAGCGCACCGTGCGCCGCACCGTAATTGACGGCTGCCTCCGCGTCCCCTGTTGTCATCAGGCCATAGATCAGCCCCGATGCGAAAGAGTCGCCGCCGCCGACACGGTCCATAATCTCAAGGCCCTTATAGTCTTTCGCCTTGTACACTTCGCCGTCTGCCCAGCAGATCGCGCTCCAGTCATTGACCGTAGCGGTCTTCACCTCGCGGAGTGTCGTCGCTACCGCTTTAAAGTTCGGATATGCCTTCGCCGCCTCGTTGATCATCTTCTTGTAGCCGTCAAGATTCAGCTCTTTTAAGTCGGCATCATTGCCTTCGATCTCAAAACCAAGGCAAGCCGTAAAATCTTCCTCATTGCCGATCATAACATCGACATATTTTGCGATCTCTTTGTTCACTTCCTGTGCTTTTGCCTGTCCGCCGATTGCGCTCCACATGGACGGGCGGTAATTCAGGTCATAAGATACGACCGTACCGTATTTTTTCGCAGCCTTAATCGCCGCGATCACAGTCTCACAGGACTGCTCCGACAGAGCGGCATAGATACCGCCGGTGTGCAGCCAGCGCGCGCCAAGCTCGCCAAAAATATAGTCAAAGTCAAAATCCTCCGGCGTCGCCTTGGAAATCGCCGTATTGGCACGGTCAGAGCAGCCCACCGCGCCGCGGATACCAAAACCGCGCTCGGTAAAATTGATACCGTTGCGGCAGATTCTTCCGATGCCGTCCGTCTTCATCCATTTGATGAGGGAGGTGTCAACGCCGCCCTGAAGGATAAAATCCTCCATCAACATACCGACCTCGTTGTCGGCAAACGCAGTGATAACGCCGGTCTTCATGCCAAAGCATCTTCTCAGTCCACGAACGACATTATACTCTCCGCCGCCTTCCCATGCACGAAACGATCTCGCAGTGCGGATTCTGCCCTCACCCGGATCTAAGCGCAGCATTACCTCGCCCAACGATACCGCGTCAAATTTGCACTCTTCTGCCGGTCTTAAATTTAAATCCATATGATACCTCCACTTTCCAGCCATCCGCAGATGACCCATTTATAGTATAGTTTGTGCACCTGCCATGAACCGATGCATAAATCCAATTTTTAACATTATAACACGAAAACGGACACACATTCAAGCACTTTCTTGGACAAACCGTCGCGCACCGAAACATTCGTTACTTTTTACATCGACGCCAATCACTCCGCTGATCGGCGTGGAACCAATACAGTTATGGGGCCAAAGGGGCAGTCCCCGTTACAATTCGCACTTCATGGAACAAAAGCTTTATGAAATCTGGCGTGGGTGTGACTTGTAACAAACATTCAGCCTTCGGATTCCCTGCTATTCGGTACTACCGGCTGCCAACTGCGCAGCAAGTGCGCAGTTGCAGGCTGAAATGTTACTGTGCATCCATAGCCAATATCCCTATAGAATTTTGACGCATCTCCCAAAATAGGATTGTGCTATCCCAGATTTTTCGCTATAATATTCGTAGATTTTTGATTTTGTACAGCACAAGGAGACACACATGCCATCGATCAGTCTTTGTATGATTGTTAAAAATGAGGAAGAGGTTTTGGCGCGATGCCTCGACTGCATCGCCGATTTGATGGACGAAATTATCATCGTCGACACGGGCTCTACGGACGGCACCAAAGAGATCGCCGCCCGGTACACGCACAAGATCTATGATTACAAGTGGATCAATGACTTTTCCTCGGCGCGCAATTATTCGTTCTCGAAAGCCTCCAAGGAATATATCTACGCGGCCGACGCCGACGAAATTTTAGACAAAGAAAACAGGGAGCGCTTTTTGCGGTTAAAACGCGTACTGCTGCCGGAAATTGAGATCGTGCAGATGAAATACACCACCGAATCCGACTTCGACGCGGCGCTTCCCTCCAAAACGGAATACCGCCCCAAACTGTTCAAACGTCTGCGCACGTTTACCTGGATGGACCCTGTGCACGAGACGGTCCGCCTGACGCCGGTAATTTTTGACAGCGACATCGAAATTTTACATAAACCGCATAAGCAGCACAGCAAGCGGGATTTCTCCATCTTTATCAAGAGTTTTTGCAGCGACGGCTCGTTCACCCCCAAGATCAGGCGCATGTACGCCAAAGCCCTGTTAAAAGGCGGTGATTCCAAGGATTTCGCCGACGCAAAACCGATCTTTTTGTCCATTTACCGCAATGACCCGGATGAACAGGCACGCAAGGAGGCCGCCTGCATCCTCGCGCATCTCTACCGGTTAAACGACAATAAAAATGAATTTTTTAAGATGACCATCAAAGACATGTTGACCGCGCCCTGCGCGGAGATCTGCTGTGAACTGGGCAGCTATTTCGCCAAGGAACAGGATTATCACGAGGCAATCCTGTGGTACTACAACGCCGCCTACGAAACCGAAAGCATCCTCGACATCCACACGAGCGGCGATCTTCCGCTAAAGGGCCTGACGGAATGTTACAGACAGTTGGCGGAGCTGGAAAAAGAAAAGATGCCCAACGATATCGTACTGCTCGAACAGTACCAGGCACTCTACGAGAAATACCGCACTGCGGCCCGCACCTGGCAGCCTCCCGAAGATGTCCTCTGATTTGCCGGCGCGAGGCTGCCCGCTATCGCCCGAGCGTTCCGGCGGCGAGCACGGAACAGGGGGCGTTGAGGGTAATGTCATCGCCCTCGACCGTGGTGACGCTTCCGCCGGCCTCCTCCACCATCAGCGCGCCCGCCGCATAATCCCACGGTGAGAGCCGCAGCTCAAAATAGAGCTCCGCTCTGCCGCAGGCGATACTGCACAGGTCAAGCGCGGCGGAACCGCTTCTTCTCACATCGAGCGCTTTCTCAAAATAATCCGACGCCATCGCAAAGGATTTCTTTGCCAAATCCGTATGGTATGGCGACGTTCCAAACAATACCAGGCCGTTGGCAAGCGGCTGGCGGGAGACAAAAATCTGTTTCCCGTTTCGATAGGCGCCGCATCCCCGCTTCGCCAGAAACATTTCGTCCAGATACGGATTATAGACGACGCCAAGCTCCGCCTTTCCATCCTGCGTCATGGCCACGGAAATGCAGCTGGCGCGGTAATCTTTCATAAAATTTGTCGTGCCGTCGATCGGGTCAACGATAAACGCTTTTCCTGTCGCCACCGAAGCGTGCGCCTCCTCTTCCTCCCCGACAAACACTGCGTCCGGCGCCAATTGTAAGAGCCGCTCCCGCAGCTCGTTTTGTATCTTTCTGTCATATGTAGTGACGAAATTGGCATGTCCGCTTTTTTCGTCCACCATATCCTCCCTGCACACGGCATGCTTGATGATCTGCCCGCACTCATACACTTCAAACGCTATGCGGGCCAGCGGCGACTCGGTCAGCCGCTCAAGCACCCGTATTTCCCGCTCGAGCCAGGGAATCGACGTAAGCATCCCGGTCGTGATGTGCCTGCGCTCCCGCTCCAAAACCGCTCTGTTTTGCGCCAACGCCTCCGCCGGCGTCAAAAAAACCGCCTGCATTTCCAAATCACATTCATAATCATCCAGCTTTTGTTCTTCCCGCGCCTCGCTGCCAAGACGGCAGACGTAGTAATAGGACTGCATCTGAAAACAGTCTCCGGTGCCGAAGATATCGTCGTTCTGCTCAAAAACCGTTCCCACACAGGGCCCGATCACAAGATCGGTATATCCGGTCTCCTCCCGCACCTCGCGTTTTAAGGCTTCCCGTTCCGACTCGCCCGGTTCCACGCCGCCGCCCGGGAACTTATAATCGCCCTGCCTGGAAGAAACCATCAATACACTCTGACCGCGAAACAAAATCGCGCGCACCGCTTTTCTGGCAATAATGCTACTGCTCTCTTTGTATGCATCCTGAATCAAGGAAAATTCAAACATGATTTAATTATAACTCCTTCTGCATGTTTCCTGAGGCCATATCCTGCATCCCCTCCTGGGATGTGCCGCCCGGCACAGTATCCTCCGCTCCCTCCCCGGCTGTATTGCCCGGCAGGCCGCCTTCCGTTCCTTCCTGGGATGTGATATCCGGCATCCTATGCTTTTCAGCGTCCGGGTCATCATAGACAAGGTCATTGGTACTCTCCCGCAAAATAATCCCCCGCGAACCGGTGATCTTCACCGTCACGCTGTCCCCGTCTGCGACATCCTCCAGGCTCACGGCGACAAGCGATGCATTGTAATACTTCGTGGGTATCTTTTCGCCGTTTACAAACACCCTGGTATTCTTTGTAAAATTCTTCCCCGCCACAAACAGCAGACCGCGCTCAGGGTCCCTGCGAAGCGACTGAACCGAGATATCCTCCACATCCATCACAAGCTCCGTGGCCGGATAAGGATTGCCGCCAGCGTAAGCATGGCGTTTGCCGTACAAAAGATCGTACTGGAGCATCTCAAGGCCCTCTTGATAATCGGCAAGCCCTGCGCAAACCTGATGGTAGCCCAATATGGTTCCCTCATGAATACCCGCCTGGCCGGTGATATGCGCAAGCAACTGATAAGCAGACAAATCCGCCTCCTCGCGGGCCAGCCCCATATTATTCCAGGTAATATATTTTGTCTTAAATATATCGCCGGATTTCATGTCCTCATTCGCAAGCCCCATCGTGGGCAGATGATCGCCGAAAAATACGATGATCGTATCCTCTCCCAAACCGTTGACGGCGGTGATCAGGTCACCGATAAAATCGTCGACCTCGTGCATCATATTTACATAATATTCCCACTGATTATTCTGGCTTTCCGTGGGCGCGCCGGACACTCGAATGGCAGGATTTTGCAATACTTTCTCCTCCGGGTAATCGCCGTGCCCCTCCACCGTGATCGTGTACACAAAATCAGGCTGGTTTTCGGTCGCCGTCATCGTCTTTATCGTTTCCTTTACCAGCACATCGTCGGTCGGCCATCCGCCGTTTGGCGTGTACTCGGTTATATTCATCAATTCCTTGCTGGTAAAGCTGTCAAAGCCCATCATGGAAAACGCATTATTTCTGCTGTAAAATGTCGCCGTATTGTTGTGCACCACATGCGTGCCGTAACCGATGGCCGACAAATCAGACGCCGCGCTCTCGCAGTCTGTCTGTTTTAAAATGGTCTTATAGGGATATTCGCCCGTGCCAAAAAACTGCATGCTCATGCCGGTGAGAACTTCAAATTCTGTGTTGGCCGTACCCGCGCCCACCACGGGCACCGTCAGATACCCGGTAGAATACGCCTTTTCCAACGCGTGGAAATTGGGAACCGGATCTTCTGACATCTCAAGGAAATTCACCTCATAGGGGTCGCAGAAGGACTCTAACAGCACACAGATGATATTGGGCGCATTCTCGGCCGTCACCGTCGTCTGCTTTTTCTCCCCGGACACATGCGCCCCGATCTGTGCCACCGCCTCTTCGGAATAGTCCTCCGGCTTTGCCATCCCCCGGCCCACAACGCTTGTGGAAAACCCGTATACGAAGCCGTAATCAGAGTATCCCTCGGCGATATTGGAAAAGTAGGAGGCAAGTATATTGGTATTCTGCGCCGCGTAGGTCGTCACCGGCAGACCGATCAGCAGCAGAGCCGCCACGGACAGAGAAGTCGCCACGCTATGGCGCGGCCCCTGATATTTCGGTCCTTTCACAAAGAATATACCCAAAAAAATGCAAAAAGCGACAACCACAGACACGATCACCATCGCTTCCTGCGCGGTGAAATAGTTGGTATTCTGCATGGCAAACAGGTCTGAGATACATTTGAGATCCGTATAACTAAACGGCGTCACGCGATTGGACAGTATCAGGCCGTTGATCACGCCCAAAAACAGCCAGAGTCCGCTGATGAGCACCCGCAGCTGCGCACGGCAGCGAAACAGGTAGACGACCGAGAGCGTGGCAAAAATAATCAACGCATTGTAGAAGTAGGCAAACGTATGATGGCCGATAAACGTCAGCGCGCTGATAAAGCTGCGTCTGGAAATAAGCTCGATCACAAAAATCAACAGACATCCTATCAAAAAATGAAAAATCAGCGAGTAGCGGTTAAAAAATGCTGCCGCTTTCGCACATTTCTCCGAATCCGGTCGTTTTAAAGTAAGATGATATTTCATGGTCCTTCATCCCCCATTCTAACACAAATCGCACCATGACAGCCATTTTTGCTTTCCATTATATGAAGCGGATGTTTCGTTCATGACTGTCCATGCTACGAATCTTAAACAATTTTACATGATGCCATTATACCGCTGTCCTCTTCAAAATCAATTGGGAAGATGAATAAAAAAATGCGGACAGAACATACATTTTGGGAAATTATGAATAAACGACACACTAAAATAGCCAAAAATAATGTCATATCAGGCAAAAACTTCCAAAAAAATGCATAATAAAAATCACTTCACGCTTCTTTTGGATGCGTCTGACGACGCAGTTTCCATTAAAGTAAAAAAGCAGAGCGGGCCTCCTCTCAGGGAATCAGCCGCTCTGCCTGTTTGCAAAAATCAAATCAAGATTTATTTTTTATTGCTACGTCTCCAGATATGCATCTTTTCTGCTTCTTTAATCAGATCATCCCGAAAATCAGGATGTGCGACTGAGATAATCGCCTCCGTCTTCTGCCAAGTCGCCAGTCCTTTCAGGTTCACCTTGCCGTACTCCGTCACCAGATAATGGATATTGGCACGGGTGTCGGTGACGATCGAGCCCGGATTGAGTGTGGGCAGGATGCGCGACTTTAATTCGCCGTCCTTATTTTTGAACGTGGAGGAACAGCAGATAAAGCTCTTACCCCCTTTCGACAGATACGCGCCCAGCACAAAATCAAGCTGGCCGCCGGCGCCGCTGATATGTTTGACTCCGGCAGATTCTGCGTTGACCTGGCCGAACAAATCAATATCCACCGCATTGTTAATGGAGATAAAATTGTCGAGCGCTGAGATCGAGCGGATATCGTTGGTGTACTCCACCGGCGCGCTCATAAGCTCTGGATTTTCATCCAGATAATCGTACATCTTCTGCGTGCCTGCACCGAACGCATATGCCTGGCGGTAACGGTCAATATTTTTCCTGGAGCCGTTAATCTTACCGGCTTTTGCGATATCCACAAAAGCGTCCACATACATCTCTGTGTGCACGCCCAGATCTTTCAGATCTGACTCTGCGATCATAGAACCTACCGTGTTGGGCATCCCGCCGATACCAAGCTGTAAGCAGGCGCCGTTTGGAATTTCTTCCACGATGAGCTTTGCCACAGCCTTATCCACATCGGTCGCCGGGCCGCCCGCTCCAAGCTCGCCGATCGGAGGATTGTCGCCCTCAACGATATAAGTAACGTCTGAAATATGTACGCCGCACTCCGTGCCGCCCAGACAGCGCGGCATATTTTGATTGACCTCGACGATAATCTTGCCTGCGGTCTCGCACACGGCCCCCAGGTGAGAGGCGTTCGGGCCAAAGTTAAAGAAGCCGTGGGCGTCCATCGGCGCCACCTGGAACATTGCCACGTCGTCGGGCGTCGCAGACTCGCGATAATAGCGCGGCAGCTCCGAGTAGCGGATGGGCGCGTAATACGCGCATCCGCGGTTGACCCATTTGCGCTCGATACCGGACATATGCCATGAATTCCATGTAAAATGATCCCCCGCGTCCTCGCGTTCAAACACTGCAAGCGGTTTTAACAGGATACCTCCGCGCAGCTTTACGTCCGTCAGCTCATCGGTGCGCTCTGCCAGCGCCCGGTCCAGTGCGTCCGGCGTGTTGGTACACCAGCCGTAATCCACCCAGTCGCCGGACTTAATCAGGGAAACTGCTTTTGGGGCGGAGACAAGCTTTTCTTTGTATTCCTTTTGGAAATCCATTATAACAATACCTCCTTGTGATATATGAAATGATGTAACGTTCGGCCCGCCTGCATCATACGGATAGGATGCGGCTGCCGAATTGTATTGACCCGTTTGCTCGGCGTATCAATCTGACAATTTGCCAAAATGCGAAAATGGGAAATAGATGAGCACCGCCTCGCCCAGTATCTTGTCCTTGTCCACATATGTGTTGGACCAGTAACGCGCGTCCCAGGAATCGTTGCGGTTATCTCCCAGTACGAGATAGGAGTCGTCTGGCACCTCGAACAGATAGGGCCCCGTCTCCTCCGTCCACACCTCTTTGAGGTATTCCTCCGGCAGCGCTTTTTCACTGCCGTCGATATAAATCTTTCCCTCCTCGATCACGACCGTCTCGCCCGGCAGGCCGATCACACGCTTGACAAACAGTTCTTCCTCGTTGTCCGGGTAATGAAAAATAATCACGTCCCCCCGCTGTGGGTCATCCCGCCAGTAAGCCAGGCGATTGCCCACCAGCCGATCTCCGGGCATGATCGTGTTCTCCATCGATCCCGTGGGCACATCCGCGTTTATGATAAGATAGTGTTTGACAAAAAAAGCCGCCAGAAATGCAAGTGTAAAGGAAAAGACCCAGCTGAAAATTTCCTTTATCACAGATTCCGGCTTTCCCTGCTTCTCCCGGTCTTTTTCTTCCTGATTCTTCTCTCCCATGCTATCCTCCATCCTGTCTTCTACTGCATACCCTGTTATTTTAGCATACTTTAAGAAAAAATGGTAGACTTATCATAAAAAATAGAACAGAAGCTCCGATATAGATTGTACACCATAAATCGTTTCAGAACGGAGGATACTATGTCGGAACAGATACAGCCAACCACGGTTTTGCACGAATCGTATCAATCATTGAAATCACAGCTTGCCGGCTATGCGGCCAGTTTTATTCAGAGCGGCGGCAAGGAGCTGTCGGAGGAAGACCGGCAGCAGATGGAAAGCCGCATACTGCAAAAATTAGAAGCCGGTAAGAAGCTGACCGCAGAAGAGATCGACTTTCTGCGCAAGTATAATCCGACGCTCTATCAGCGGTATCTGCGGATTCAGCGGATGGCTGAGGCCATGAAGGAGCGCTTGAATCACGCCAGGTCCAAAGAGGAAGCCAACGAAATCATCGGCCAGTCCTTAAGCACCGTATCCGACAAAGACCCTGATAAAAAGTACATCATTGCCGCCATGCAGGAAGCAGCCAAAGAATTTAAACAATCCTCCGCCTACGGAAGGCTCCCAAACACCAGGGAGGACGCCGAAAAAAAGAAAGGCCGCAATGACTCCTCCCATTCCCACAGAGAAGAGGAGGAAGAATCATTCGACCCGTATGCCTGGAGCCCGCTGCAGGAAGTGCTCGATATGCAGCCGACTTTCCGTTCAAAAGCTTAAGGTGTATCCGAGAATAATGCGGTAGAATAGTAGCGGTCGCCGCTGTCCGGCAGCAGAACCACGATCGTTTTGCCTTGGTTTTGCGGACGGCTGGCAAGCGCAATCGCCGCATAAAGCGCCGCGCCGGAAGATATTCCCGTCAGTATCCCCTCTGTTTTTGCCAGAAGCCTGCCCGCGGCGAAAGCTTCTTCGTTTGACACGGCAATCACTTCGTCATAAATGTCCTGGTTGAGCACTTCCGGCACAAATCCGGCGCCGATTCCCTGTATCTGGTGCGCACCCGCAGTCCCTTTCGACAACACCGGCGAGCTCTCCGGCTCCACCGCCACGATTCTGATCTGAGGATTCTTGGATTTTAGATACTCTCCGACTCCCGTAACGGTTCCGCCGGTGCCGACCCCGGCCACAAAGTAATCGACCGCACCCTTGGTATCCTCCCAGATCTCCGGGCCTGTCGTCTGCCTGTGCGCGTCGGCATTGGCCGGATTGGCAAACTGCGCGGGAATAAAGCTGCCCGGAATCTCCTCCGCCAGCTCCCTGGCCTTTGCGATCGCCCCTTTCATTCCCTTCGCCCCGTCCGTGAGAACAATCTTCGCGCCGTAAGCTTTCAAAATATTGCGGCGCTCCACGCTCATGGTCTCCGGCATCGTCAAAATTGCCTGATAGCCTCTGGCCGCGGCGATTGCCGCCAGCCCGATTCCCGTGTTTCCGGAAGTCGGTTCGATAATCACCGACCCTTTCCGAATCAGTCCGCGCTCCTCCGCGTCCTTAATCATATAGTAAGCCGCCCGGTCCTTGACGCTGCCCGACGGATTCAAATACTCGAGCTTTGCCAAAATATTCGCTCCCAGCTCTTTCCTTTTCATCAGATTGCCAAGTTCCAACAGCGGTGTCCCGCCGATCAGCTCTGTCGCGCTGTGATAAATCCCTGCCATTTTAAGTCCTCCTGCTACAATATATTTGCGACTAATAAGCCCTTCCAGCCTGTCAGCGTCATTTCCTTCCGCCAGGCATCTGGCCTCCGTAAACGGCGGCATCTTTGGGGCAGATACTGTCTCTATGATTCACTATCAATCCAGTCATTCCGTCTTAAAGACGGCAATCTCTGTCTTAAGTCCGTTCATATTCTCTCCAAGCCCCTCAGCCGTACCGTTTAAACTCTCCACATTCTCCTGGAGATTGGCCGCGACGTCGGCGACAACCTGCGTGCTCTGTGCGGTGTTTTCGATAATTTTCGAGATATTGCGCACGGCCTCCACGGCCTCCTGTCTCTCCTTGTCGGCCCGCTCGGTGCTCACCAGGATATCTTTCAAACCCACAAAGAGCTGGGTCATGGCCTCGCGCATACTGCGAAAGACACCGTCAACCTCACGCACCGCCTGGGTCTGCAAGGCCACCATATTTCCCGCCTGCTTCGCGCTGTCCACGCTGATGGCGGTCTGCTGGTTGATATTCTCCACGTTGCGCTGGATTTCTCCCGCGGCGGCCGCGGAACTGTCCGCCAGCTTGCGGATTTCCTCTGCCACGACGGCAAAGCCTCTCCCCGCCGCCCCGGCGCGCGCCGCCTCGATCGAAGCGTTTAAAGACAGCAAATTGGTCTCCTCCGAGATCGCGTTGATCGTTGCCACAAACTCATTGATCGTCTCTGACTCTCGCTTGAGGTCTTGTATACTCTCCTCCACATGCGCGGTAACCGCCGTCGTCTCCGCCGCCCGCTCCTCAAGCGCCTGCACAAACGACATGCCCTGGGATATCATCTGTTCCGCATTTTGCACCAGTGCCTCAACCTGTCCGGCAATCTCGTTGACCTCCTGAATTTCCGTGGACAAAATATCGGTCTTTTGCACACATTCCTGTGCATGTCTCGACTGACGTTCCATGCCGTCCGTAATCTCGCCGATTGCCCGGGCAATATGGTCGGAATATTCTTGTATCACGCCGGAAGCCTCTGTCACCTCGTTGGCCGACACGCCCAGCGTGTTCGTCGCCTGACTGACCTTCAGCACCAGCTTTTTATTGTTGGCAATCATGTTGTTGGCCGCCGCCGCCAGACTGCGGAATTCGTCTTTTCCCTTTACGGCCACCTCTGCGGTGAGATTACCTTCCGCCACATACGCAAGCTGTCTAGATATCCGCCCCATATTCCTGCGGATGCCGCTGGCAATCGCGATACCGTTGAGCGTGGCAAGCACCGCCGCCAGAACAATGCCGATGATATTGAGCCGTTTGATCGCCTCCGCCTTGCCGGTGACAACGTGCATCGGCACCATGGCACATATGGAGGCGCCTGTCCGCTCACTCTTTTGGAAAAGATACAGATATCTGCCGCCTTTATATGTAATCTCCGACACGCCGGATAGCTCCTGTGTGTCCGTCTTATAGTATTCCTTATCGGCAAAAACTACCTCTCCCTCCGTCAGCCCGGTCGTTTCGCCCTCTGGAAGCTGTTCTGCGATCACCTCTCTGCCGCCCGCTGTAATATAGCCAACGATACTGTTGTCTCCCAGGTTTAACCCTGCGAGGAATTCCAAAACCGCCTCCCGCCCAACGTCCACCACCACGACCGCCTTGCCCTTTTGTGTGCGTATCTGAAATGTGGAGATATAGTCCTCGGTGCGCACGCCGGTATATTCGTCGAGCGCCTCATGCATATCGGCCCACCGCTTCAGATTCTTGCCGTCCGACGACATCTGCTCCATGTAGGCATCATAGAATCCGTCCTGAAAACTGGTCTTGGTGTTGACCATCGTGCTGCCGGCCTGCGGGATGATATACATATTGCCGATAAATTTATTGCCGGCCTGCGACGTCATAATGCGAAGCCTGATATCTTTCAGCAGCGACTGCTGTTCTTTTTTATCGCTCATCAATCCCAGGATATACTTGGACAGATCACTGTCAGAGACATACTTGACCGCCTCCGTCTCGATATAGGCGTTATTCATATCAATATACTCCGACGCCATGGCAATCGTCTGTATCGTGGAATCGCGGAATGTCTGGTTGAGACTGCTTGCCGCTCTCCGATACGACAGGGTGCCGAGAATCAGCATAAAAACAATCGGCACCATAAAGCATATAAATATTTTATTCCGTATCCCCATAAACATGACACCCTGTTTACGATCTGTTCCAGACTGCTTTCTCGTATTTTTCATGCTGCCCCACCTCCTGCCGCGCAAACGTTTTTTGATTCATAGATCTTGTCATCATGCCGCCTTTACCGTAAAATCCCCTGTATCCCTTCCCGCAGAAAAACGTCTTTGTAATAACCGATCTCATCCTGTATCAATTCATCAATAACCCGCATCCCCAAAAGCTCAACCGGCGCCCGATCGTCCGTCAAAATCCGGCCGCCGTCTTCATGGACAGCCAGTCGCTCTTTGACCTGCCCCATCATCGCCCAGAGGGCCTCGTCTTCTATGTCCTGTGTCAGATCGGAAAACCTTCCCATCACGCCGGGCGCATCCCAGGCAAAAAGCTCCCGGTTGGTACTCCCAAGTACATCCGCCGTATAAACCTCTTTGAACACGCTGGCAATCGTGTCCGTCAAATAGGCGTTAATGCTGTCCTCGCCGTCGGAGCGCATGTTCATATTAACCACCATCACACCGCCCGGCGTCAAGTGCTCTTTCACAAGTGAAAAAAACTCAGTGGAAGACATCTGAAACGGTATCGTGATATCCTGGTAGGCATCGACCATGATCACATCATACTTTTTGTCAACCGCCTGCAAAAAGGCTCTGCCGTCATAGGTCGTTACCTTTATGTCCTCCGGCAGGTCAAAATACTCCCCTGCCAGATCGGTAATCTTTTGATCAATCTCCACACCCTCAACGGTGACATGAGGAAAGAAACGGCGGCACTGTCTTGCAAAAGTGCCGGTTCCCATGCCGAGCACCAGAATATCCGCCTCCTGCCCGGCTTCAATCCCCGCCAAAAACGGAGCCGCCAGAGCGTAATCATAGTACATTCCGGTCAGCACGTCCTCTTTGTTCATGACCGACTGCACGCCAAACAGCACATTGGTAGACAAAATCACGCTGTCCGCCGTCTCCTTGACCTGCAAATAATTGTAGACAGATTCTCCCTCGTAGATCACCTGCTTCTCCCAAAAGGCAAAACTGCCCGAATGTCCGAATACGGCGCAAACCAAAAATAACAGCACCGACAGCGCGCACGCCCGTCTGCCGGTCCTTTTGCTGATAAAATAGAGTATACAGAGCAGCAGCAGAATACCCGCGAAAATCAAAAATGTAAGTGCTGTCCCAACCGCCGGAATCGTCACAAACGTGGGAAGAAATGTGCCGAGAATACTGCCGATGGTATTGAACGCCCCGAGCGTACCCACGATCTTACCACTGTCGTCCAAACTGTCAACCGTGTATTTGACCAGCGACGGCGTCACGGTTCCCAGCAAAAACAGCGGGTATACAAACACGATCATACAGGTCAGAAATGCCGCAATAATCAAAAAATTGTGGCTGACCGTTACGACCAGCAGACCGGAAATCCCGAGTATGATATATTTGCCCACCAGCGGAATGGCGGCAATCCACACGGCTGCGACAAGCAGACGCGTATACAGTTTATCGGGATTGGGATTGCGGTCGGCACTTTTGCCGCCCCAGATATTGCCCAGCGCCATAGCGATCATAATGGTGCCGATAATAATCGTCCAGACAATCTGCGACGAACTGAAGTAGGGGGCCAGCAACCGGCTGGCGCCAAGCTCCACAGCCATCACCGACATGCCGGCAAAAAATTCGGTCACATACAGGTAGTATTTATTTTTTAAAATAGAAGGCATTTGCTCTCTCTCTTCCATATATAATGCAAAGACGCCTGCTATCAGGAAGCCAGGTTCTTTTTCTCATTATAACAAAGTCTCTGTGCCTTTTCCACCATAAAAATTCTCAATTTGCACCTGCTGAAAAGTAAAAAATAAGTACCGTTCAACCTGCTTCACTGTTGCAGGCTGAACACAAAAATAACAGCAAAAGCTCTATGAAATCTAGCGTGCGTGTGAATTGGAACGCTCACGCAGGCATGCAACGTTTTGCTCCACCTTCTTTTTATTGAGCGGATAGACAAACCAGAGTACCAGCGCCACAAGCAAAAAGCCGATGCCGGGCACGAGCGTTGCCGTTGTATAGATGCCCTGAATCACTGCGTCTGTCTGCACACGCACCCCGGACTGATAGCCGATGATATCAAGCGCCCAGCCGCCGACTCCGCCGGCAAGCGCCTGTCCCACTTTTCTGGCAAACGAATACACCGCATATACCGTGCCGTCCTCCCGCTGCCCGTTTTTTACCTCCTCATCGTCAATGACATCCGTAATGTTGGCCCAAATCACCGTATTAAAGAAATTCATGCCCAGCAAGCCGACGCCGGAGAGCGCCATAAACACCCAAATATTATCCACGCGCAAAAAGTAGAGTATCAGCAGTACGGCTGCAGAAAGAATCATGCCAACCGTGGACGCTTCTTTCTTTCCCACCCGCTTGGAGATCGGTACGCTAAGAGGCGCTACCACCGCCAGCATGATTACGGTGTTGACAGCCGTATACACGGAGATGCCCGCGGCATTTTTAAAATATTCCGGGTAGAGAAAATTGTTCATGCTATTGATCAATAGCTGGCTTAACATCAAGAATATTGCCGCGCATATGATGCCGAGCAGCGCGCGGCTTTTTAAAATCCCGCCGAACGTACTGATAAAATTGCGCTTTTCTTCCGCCGTATTTTTCTGGACCTTTACACGCTCTGTCGTGAGCGCATAGCATACCAGATAACACAGGATCGCCAGCACGGAGAAGATACCCGCCACGATCGTAAATACGCCTCCGGGACGAATGATCTGATAGCCCTCCGCATCAGTCGTATAAATAAACAGCGGCGTCAACACGCCGATCACCAGTCCTGCCAGTGTCGCTCCGATGGAGCGCGCCGTGGAGAGCGCCGTCCGCTCATTAGGGTCTGCCGTGATCGCGGAAGCCATCGAGCCATAGGGAATATTGATGGAGGTGTAAAAAATACTGCCCCATAACAAGTACGTCACATACATATAGACAATTTTTAACCACATGGGAGCCCCGGCCAGCCCGCTCTGGTACATCAGGAAACTGGCAATCGCCACCGGAGCGCACATGCGCCGAATCCAGCAGCGGAACCTGCCGTCCTTGCCGGGCTTAAATGAATCCACGATTCTGCCCATCGTCACATCCGTAAAGGCGTCCACAAAACGCGCCACCAGAAACAGCGTTCCCACCATACCGCCGCTGATTCCGAGTACCTTGGTGTAAAATACCATCAAAAAGGAGCTTGCAAAAATAAAGGTAAAATCATTTCCGAAATCTCCGAACATATAGCCGATTTTATCCCGCAGCCCAAAGGGACGAACATTTTTGTTTTCCGTTTCCATAACAAACCTACACCTTTCTCTCCGCATTTCATACGTTTTTCTTTGCATATGGTTCATAGTATGCCACGGCTGCTTGGGATTTATGCAAAATGAGCCGCGCAATGCACGCGCGGCTCATCTCGTCTCATATGATCATTTTTTATGAAGATAATAACCCCTTATGGTTCCCCGGTCAGGATGCGGTTCAGTGGCATCCGCGGCAGCTGCCGCAGTCACCGCCGCAGCGGGCGGATTTTCCGTTTTTTTTCGCTTTTCTCATACTGCGGATGATTAAAACAACTGCCGCTGCCACGATTGCTCCTGTAATTAGTGTACCCATTTTTCACCTCATATTCTCAATTTTTGATACATTATGCTCCTTTTTTCGCCATCGCACGGGACGCTCTCGTCCGCCTCTCCCTGTATGGCCGAAACAGCAGATACCCAAATGCAAGGACAATTGCCATGGCAATGATGACGCCGGCGCTAAATCCGCCGCCTGTACAGAAATTACCGATCTGATAGATGCACAGCGATACGAGATAGGCGAGCACACACTGATAGCCGATGGCAAACCAGAACCACTTGCCGTTATTCATCTCGCGCTTGATCGCTCCCATCGCCGCAAAACACGGAGCACAGAGCAGATTGAACGTCAAAAATCCAAACGCCGCAACCGGCGTCATCGCCGTCGCAAGACTTCCCCAGATTTCCGTCCCATCCCCGGCCACTTCGGCATATCCGTAGAGCATACCAAATGTGGCGACGACATTTTCTTTGGCAATAAGACCGGTGACGGCGGCAACCGCCATTCTCCATCCCTCTCCGGTTTTTGTCCAGCCCAGCGGGGCAAAAATCCATGCGATTGCATTGCCGATCTTTGCCAGTATACTGCGGTCAAGCTGCTCGGCCTCCAGCATGCCAAATCCGCCGTCCGCCCAGCCAAAATTCATCAAAAACCACAGCACAATCGTAGAGAGGAAAATAATGGTGCCCGCTTTTTTGATAAAAGACCAGCCGCGCTCCCACATGCTGCGCAACACATTGCCCACGGTCGGCATATGGTACGCCGGAAGCTCCATGACAAACGGCGCAGCATCCCCCGCAAACATTGTTGTTTTTTTGAGGATAATCCCAGAGCAGATGACCGCCGCAATCCCGATAAAATATGCGCTCACAGACACCCAGCCCGCATTTCCAAAAAACGCCCCGGCGATCAGGGCAATGATCGGCAGCTTGGCGCCGCAGGGAATAAAGGTAGTCGTCATAATCGTCATTTTGCGGTCCCTGTCGCTCTCAATCGTCCGGGATGCCATAATACCCGGGACGCCGCAGCCACTGCCGATCAGCATCGGGATAAAGGATTTGCCCGAAAGGCCGAACTTGCGGAAAATGCGGTCCATAATAAACGCCACGCGCGCCATATAACCGCACGACTCCAAAAATGCCAGGAATAAGAACAACACCAGCATCTGAGGGACAAAGCCGAGTACGGCGCCGACACCGGCCACGATACCGTCAAGAATCAGTCCCGCCAGCCATTCTGCGCACCCGATCGCCTCCAGTCCGTTTGCGATCAGCACCGGCACACCGGGCACCCACACGCCAAAGAGATTCCAGCCTTCTCCAAACACACCGTCGTTCGCCCAGTCCGTCGCCCAAGTGCCCACCGTAGTGACGGAAACATAGTAAATGACAAACATAACCGCCGCAAATATAGGCAGCGCCGCAATACGGTTCGTCACGATCCTGTCAATCTTATCGGAGATACGAAGCGAACCCTCCCGGGCATTTTTCTGACAGCACACTTTGATGATCGAGGCGATAGATACATAGCGCTCGTTCGTGATAATACTCTCCGTGTCATCATCCCACGCTTCCTCCAACCGTGAAATCTCCGCCGACACATCCGGGACGCGCGTCAATTGCGTACCGATCTTATCATCACGCTCCAACAGCTTAATTGCAAAAAAGCGTTTCTGTTCTTCCGGCACCAGGGTAAGCTTTTGTTCCACAGCCCAAATAGCCTCCTCCACCCCGGGCGCAAACTTTTGTACGCCCGCGGGCGCTTTTTTCCTTTTTGCAGCCTGCACCGCCCGCTTTGCAGCCTCCCATACCCCGGTTCCCTTTAAAGCAGAAATCTCGACCACCTCACAGCCCAGCTTTTCTTTTAATGGTTCCAGGTGAATCACATCCCCATTCTTCTTTACCAAATCCGTCATATTGACTGCCATCACGAGCGGGATACCGAGTTCCAATAATTGTGTCGACAGATAGAGATTGCGCTCCAAATTGGTTCCGTCCACGATATTTAAGATTGCGTCTGGCCGCTCGCCGATCAGGTAATTTCTCGCTACCACCTCCTCCAAAGTATAGGGGGAAAGCGAATAGATACCCGGGAGGTCAATGACTACAACCTCTTTGTCCCCTTTTAATCTCCCCTCTTTTTTCTCCACCGTCACCCCGGGCCAGTTGCCCACGAACTGGTTAGAACCGGTCAGGGCATTAAACATTGTGGTCTTACCACAGTTGGGATTTCCCGCCAAAGCTATTTTTATTGACATATTCTCCTCCTGACGCTTTTTTTGTTTTCTCCAAAGCCGTAGCTTGGCTGTGACTTGAATCCGGCCGAAAAACACCTGCCGCTTTGTACTATCCTGTATGATTCCACGCTGTGGAACCTGAAATCTGCATGAAAAAATCCAACGCCTCCCACCGCATCGGCGCGGTGCCGCCTCCCTGATAGGCGGCTTCTTGTTAGTTTTAACTAACCATTGGGCAATATTTTACTTCACGCAGACCATCGCCGCATCCGCCTTGCGCAGAGACAGCTCATACCCTCTGACAGTGACCTCTACCGGGTCCCCCAGGGGCGCAACTTTTCTTACCATAACCTCCACACCTTTTGTGATGCCCATATCCATGATTCTTCTCTTTACCGCTCCCCCGCCGGTCAGCTCTGCCACCGTCACGGTCTCACCGACCTTGATATCCCTCAATGTTTTCATCTTCCCTGTCTTCCTTTCTCCGCCTTTCAATCATAATCCTGTTTGCCATGTCACTGCCGATTGCCACACGGGAATCTTTGACATTGACAATCAGACTGCCGCAATTTTTGGAAATCACCGAAACCGTACCTCCCGGCACGAAACCGAGTTTCTCCAAAAACCGTCTCGTCTCCTCCCTGCCGACTATCTTTTTGATCATATTGGGCTCTCCCGCCGCTGCCATTGTTAAAGGCATAACAACCTCCTCTCTCCTGCCAACGTCATTGTGTTCGGCATTTTCCTGCCTCTTCAATCCCATTGCCATTGTGATCAGCACTTTCCTGCCTCTTCAATCCCACTGTCATTGTGTTCGGCACTTTTTGCCTCTACAATGCCCGATTACATGTTAAACGCGCTGGCCAAGCACTTAGATGCGAATCGAAAAATACATGCTTCACATCTGTTTTCAAGGTTAGTATACACTAACTTGAGTTAGTTGTCAATAACTTTATTACAAACGATATCATTAGATTTTTGAAAAATCCGCATCCGTTTAGGAAACCGCCCCATTTTCAAAATCCTGCGCAATCTCAAATTCACACATAATCACACAAGCCCTCTTTGAAAATCAGCGATAAATCTTTCCGCAATCGGCGAGAGCATCTGCTGCTTTTTCCATACCAAAAACATGGGAGAAGTCAAATACGGCTTTAAGGGAATTGCGATTAAGCCGCTGTCTTTGCCGGTGTCTATCAATCGGTCAAATGTCAACAGACATCCCAAGCCTTTTTGCACGAAAAGAGACGCGTTATATGCGAGTCTGAAACTGCCCTCTAAATGAAGTTTGGAAAACGTGCTGCCGGCCCAACGGGGAATATCTTTTTCCCATGCCTGTTCCGAACAGAATAATGGTTTACCGATTAAATCTGTGGGCGTGAGAAAGGCTTTTGCTGCGAGTTCATCCGCTGTCGAAACAATGGCAACCCATTTGTCAGACGCGGGAAAAGGGGCAACATAATATTTATTATAGTCGGGAGATTCCACGATAGCGGCAAAATCCAAAAGCCCTTTTTCAAGTTTCTCAAGAACCTGTTCCGAATCACCGCTTGTAATATGATATTTGAGATTGGGGTATTTGATTTTGAATTCTTTGATAAACTCTGCAAGGAAACCGATCTGATAGCTCTCGGCAAGACCAAAATAAAGGTCGCCGCCTGTAATATCGTTCATGGAATGAAAGCTCTCCGCAATCTTATCGGCCATGGAAAGAATGTCCTGCGCCTGATTGCAGAGAAAGACACCGGCTTCCGTCAATTCAATATGAAAGCTGTGACGGATAAAAAGCTTTTGCCCAAGCTCATCCTCCAGAGACTTGATCTGCCTGGAAAGCGCAGGCTGTGAGACATGCAAAATCCCCGCCGCTTTTGTCATATTTCCTTCCCGTGCAATTGCTAAGAAATTTTGTAATGTTTTCAATTCCATTTTAATCCCCCTGCCGCCTTTGGCGGCTCAAATAGGTATGAAAAACGCCGCTTTTGCGTTTTTCTTGTGTGAAATTAATACTTCTTAGGCAGTGTTTTTTGCTGCCTTAGATGTATTTTTCACACTATGCCCCTTTCCTATAGCCGTACTATTATATCATGATATGCAAAATTTAAATAGCAAGAAATGTAAAATTAGCATTAGCAAATAGCAAGACACGCAACTATACTATTCCTATGATCTGCCGGAGCGTCTCCGTCGGAAAGGTGCCTGCACGATCAACTGTTATGATAAGGAGAATATTTGAAAATGATGAAAACGGAGAAACTTAATCTAGTGACGGAATGGGATAAGACATTTGCCAAGAGTGAAAAAGTCGACCATCGGAAAGTGACATTCGTAAACCGTTACGGCATTACGCTTGCAGCCGATTTGTATTGTCCAAAGATCTTAGAATCAATTAGGGAAGCGCCATCTTCCCCAACTCGTCGCGCGCCCCTTGCGCCGCATAGCGGCATGTTTCCGCCGCACGGAGCTGTGCATAAAAAAGCCGGAAAACTTCCCGCACTTGCAGTCAGCGGACCATTTGGCGCAGTAAAGGAACAGTGCTCGGGACTATATGCACAGACAATGGCAGAAAAAGGCTATCTTACCATTGCGTTTGACCCCTCTTACACCGGTGAAAGCGGCGGCTTGCCAAGATTTATGGCATCGCCTGATATCAACACGGAGGATTTTCAGGCGGCTGTAGATTTTTTGTCCGTTCAGGACAATGTCGACGCGGAAAAAATCGGTATCATCGGTATCTGCGGGTGGGGCGGAATGGCTCTCAATGCCGCTGCCCTGGATACAAGAATTAAGGCAACGGTTGTCTCCATTATGTATGATATGGCAAGGGTCAACGCCAACGGATATTTCGATGCCGCCGATTCCAAGGACGCCAGATATGAGACAAAGAAATCCTTAAATGCCACAAGGACAAAAGAGTACAAAAACGGAATCTACCAACGAGCAGGCGGATGTCTGCCGCTTCCTGTTCCCGCAGAGATACCTTACTGTGAAAAATCATCTTGATCGCTGATTTTTCACAGACAGATTTGTGCCGAAGCGTCACAAATTTAAATCGCATTGCCGAATCTGACATTCGGCTTGCGTTCCTGCGCGATAAATCGCTTCGCAATGGAGATTTCTATGTGAAAGATTACAGCGAATACTACAAGGGCCGGGCCTATCATGAGAGAAGCCTTAATTCCAATGAGGGTTGGAATACCCTGGGCTGCCTGTCATTTACAAATCAGCCGATTTTAGCATACAGCAATGAAATCCGAAGCGCGGTTCTCATGATACATGGCGAAAAGGCACATAGCTGCTATTTCGGCAAAGATGCCTGCGAAGCCATGGTAAAAGACAGCAGCTATACGCACAATAAGGAGCTCCTCATCATTCCCGATGCCGTCCACACCGACTTGTATGATAATTGAAATGTCATCCCGTTCGACAAGATGGCTGATTTCTTCATGAAAAACTTGACCTAATTAAGAGAAAACGAACAGAACGAAGCAGCGCCGTTTTGTTTGCTATTCCGCAGTCATCATAATTTTAATGTAATCCTGGGTCTTATCCCGCATGATCTGAAATCCCTGCCAAAGTTCTTCGATCGAGAATGTATGGGTGATCAGCTTCTTGGGAGCAACACGCTTTGATGCCAGCTTCTGTATGACATACTGCCAGTCGTCAAGCGCTCCGTTATCCGGCTCTGTGCCGGAAAACGAAGAGTTCCAGGTCCCTGTCACGCGAAGCTGGTGTCGAAGAATCTTCCAGTAAGTATTTTGCTCTAAATTCATACCGGAATACGGATTGCCGACCAGACAGATCTTTCCTGCGGGAGCCGCCAGATCAATCGCCTGTGAGACCGTCTGATTCTTTCCCACACATTCAAAGAAAACATCCGCACCGTACGCATCTGTATGACGCATGATAAAGTCCCGCACATCCTCACTCCTGCTGTCACAATACCGCGCACCGCACACGCCAAGCCGCTGTGCCGTCTGCTTCTGAAACTCCTTATTTCCGATCACTAAAATATTTTGTATTCCCCGCTCGAGCAAAAACATCGTCAGCAACTGACCGATCGTGCCCAACCCAGCCACGACAACCGTATCATTCGGCGCAATCTCCACACGCCGCATGGCATGTACCGCCACCGCCATCGGCTCAAGCATCGCGGCCTCCTCAAACGACACCTGCTCCGGCAGCCGCAGCAGGTTCCACGTTGGCACCGCGACATACTCCGCGAACCCGCCGTCCTTTCGCGAACCCAGATAACTATAATTCCGGCACATCTCATACGCCCCGTCCTGACATGGCCTGCATGTCCTGCACGGAATCAGCGGAAACACCCCAACCCGGCTGCCCAGCCACTGCCCGTCAACCTGACTGCCCGTTTTTACAACCTCTCCCGCAAATTCATGTCCGGGAACGAGCGGCATCCGATGGGCGCCATTTTCGTAGATGCGGGGGATATCAGAGCCGCAGATCCCGGCTGCTTTTACAGATACCAATACCTCATCTTCCGCCAGGTGCGGCTCGCCTACCTCCTCAAAACGAAAATCGCCAATTCCATGTAATACCCATGCCTTCATCATCTAACCCCCATGTTACGGCTCTGCCGCACTCAAATCATTGTGGACGCGATCTCCAAAAAACGCTCCAAGTCCGCCTGCGTCGTGATCTTAAAATTGCCCTCGTCGCCCGGTATCATGGCAATGTCCATCCCGGCGAGTATCGCAGGCTCGGTGGAACCGTTGATCGCCAAAATGCGCTCCGGCAAAAGTCTTTGATTTGCCTCATAATATTTGCCGTAGACAAATACCTCCGGCGCCTGACCCGCAAATATCTTTGTGCGCTCTAACAGTCTGGCAACCGTATTCCCGTCGTCACTTTCGTACACAGTATCTTTCATCGCAAGCACCGGCATTGCCCCCTCGTGTTTTGAGGCCGCATTGATACAGTCCTCCACCTGCCGCTCTGACAGAAGCGGCCTCGCCGCGTCATGGATAAATACATAATCCGCGTCCGCCGCAACCTCCCTGATATCACAAAGCGCGTGGTAAATCGACATCTGCCGATTCTCTCCCGGCACAGAAAAGCCATGAAACTTACCATGGAGATCATATTGATTTAACTGTTCCCCGATATACTGCTGCCAACTCTCTGCCGCAACAATCTGAATCTGATCAATATGGCCGCTGTCACAGAGGCGTTTGAGGCCAAACGCTATCACTGGCCTGCCGTAGACTTCGATATACTGTTTTGGTATCTCTCCCCCAAGCCTTGTCCCGAATCCGCCGGACAAAAGTATCGCTATGTTCATCGCATCTCCGATCTATCGCTCACTGTTAGAAACATCTGTACCTCTTATCTTACTTGCAATACTGGTCAACATAAACGCTCGCCTGCTGTATTGTCATGGAAAATTTATCCTGCAATCGTTGGAGCACTTCCTCTTTCGTTTGTCCCACTTCTATACACAGCGCAACGAACGCATGAATTCCCTCTTTTAATCCTTCTTCCAGTCCTTCTTTTCTTCCCTCTTTTAATCCTTCTTCCAGTCCTTCTTTTCTTCCCTCTTTTAGTCCTTCTTCTAACCCTTCCTCTCTTGCTTCGGCTCTACATATCTGTCTGTATTTTTCTTCATCGAATTCAGTAAGGCACATATTTTTTACCTCCTTTTGATTCTTTTCGAGCAAATCCTTAAGCACACCGTCTCTGATACATTCCCGCATCGCCATCTCAATCGCTTCCGCCATCGGCATAAACCGACTGTGTTCGCGGATGCGGCCGGTAAAAATAGAATATTCTTTCAGACTTTTGCATTTTTCCAATAACCACTTGTTATGTCCTATATTAACATTCATCATGGTTGCTGTCCACTCAAATTCGTGAGACATTTCCGGTTTTTCAAATGCATCTGATAATTTTAGCTTTATCATGTCCCCCGGCATATCCCGTTCATTTCCGTTATATAGTACAATATACTTTGGCGTCGGTATTCTTACCAGCTTTCTTCCGTATATGGATTCGTTTTCAGGCAGCAGCTGACGGTACAAATCTGCAAAATAGAACAATCCCCGCAGCGGCATATTCGGGTTGTATGTGCTCTGCTGCTCATAAAGATTAAGCTCTGTAAAGCAAATCAAAAAAGACAGATCATTTTTCATCTTCATATACACCACATCCTCTAATGTCGTGTATTGCAAATCCTCTAATTGTGTATAATTACTTCTATTTAACGCATTGTACAAACTTAACGCATTCTCTTTGTCCGTTCCAAAAATCCGCCGAAACAACGAATCCTTTACGTTCCGATTCACTTTTACGCCTACATTCGTATTCATCTTAACCACCTCCACATCAGTCACATCGGCCTCTCATCTTTTAATCGGGCAGGGAAGATTATTGCCCTCCTAATTAAGTATAAATTATCATAACAGATTGTGGAAAATTAGTAAAATTGATCGTATTTCTTTGTGAAATTTGTACAAATTATTCACAAATTATCCGGCGTGTTTTTGACATGTCCTGGCGAAATATGGAAAATCAATTTGTAAACAATGCAGCTTTTACCTGCCAGTACCCGTTTTTCCCCACATACGCACCTAAAACTTCAATCGGCGAATATTCCCCAGCGTTTCCCCGTAGGGTTTTTCCTTGCCAAACAAGAGCGTGGTGCCAAGCACAAATCCCCGCACGCCTTTCGGCGCATATTCGAGTATTTTATCAGCGCTGCAGGCCCCGTCCCAGTAGATTTCAAAATCCATATCCTCTTTCATTGCCAGCAGTTTGGTAATCTTTTTACCGACATACGGCAGGTACATCTGCCCGGCATTTCCGGGATTAACTGACATCACCAGAACCTTTTTTACGATGCGCAGCATTTCCATGATCGTCTCCACCGATGTGCCCGGATTAATGGCGATGCCCGGCGTCATGCCCGCATTGATGATATATTGCAGCGTGGTGGACGGGTGATATTCCGCTTCCGGATGGATGTAGACGGTATCGCCCGGGCGCAGGCTGCTCAAAAACAGGCCGATATGATTATTCGGGTGCTCAATCATCAAGTGCACATCCAATGGCTTTGCCGTCGCTCCCGCGATATAGCGCATATCGTTTAGGGACATGGCAAAATTCGGCACATAGCGCCCATCCATAATATCGATATGAAACGAGTCAATACCGCCCTCCTCCAAGCTTTTTACTTCCTGCTCCAGATTGCCGTAATTGGCACACATCATGGAGGCTGTCAATTCAAAATCCATCTATGTACTCTCCCTGTCAAAATCATTCTTTTTAGACTAAAAATCTACACCCGGCATGTACGATATTCAGCACATCGCGATTTACCATAAAGTATAATGTAGACAGCGTTTCCCCCACATATCCGATATAGCGGTCCGCACGCACATCTCCTTTGGGGGCAATCTGCTCCACTCTCTCCAAAATGGGAAACAGCCAACTGCAATAATCCGCCAGAACCTTTTTGCGCGCCACTACAATATTATAATTGTATAAATACCGCTGCCGCAGGATTCCTTGAAACCGCGCTGCATACTCCGGCCGCAGTTCCCGCAGCGCGGTCCAGACGGCGTTCCAGTCCTCCTCTTTCAAATATCGCTCATGATGCGCTTCAATATCCGGTTCATAGGGCATCGGATAGGGTAGAACCACATCCACGCCATTATCCGTCAGACGGTACACATCATCCTCCGACAAATCCAGAATCCTCCGATAATGTACCAGCCCATAGTAATCGCCGCCATCCGAAACGCCATCCTCCAACAGCCAATGTTTCCACATCCAGTAGAGCGCCGTCAATTCGGAATAATTAATATTTTTCTCCGATATATTTTCACCGTCACAATCCAAAAGATCCGCTACCCGCTCCTTACACAGCGCGGCCCCAACCTGAATCGGCGTAATCCAGTCCGGCGTGCCATACGGAGCAGACAGCGGCTTGTCTCTGTAAAATTTGGCCATCAACACACGAAGCTTTGCCCTGTGGTATCCGACCGGCAGCGATGCGAGCGGCAGATAACTTTTATCGGACGCGTAGTGATAGCCCATAAGCATCGCCCAGCGCTCAGAGGTCAGACGAACATGTGCGCGCAGTCCGTGTTCCTCCAGGCTTCTTTCGATTTCCGGCATCACATTCTCCGGCGTCGCAATCAAAACCTCGATCTCGTTTTTTTCATCCTCTGAAAGGCTCTCTGCAAACGCGTCCAATGTATTGACCGGCACCCCAAACACCGTTCCCGCATTGATCTTGCGCTCCGTCACCAGAAAACAGCGGACCGTTCTCTGTGGATACAAATTGCTGATCGCCTCGCACGCGCCAAGAGCCATGCCCTGCGCTCCATAAATCACTAAATCCATTTCCGCCCCCATTCTTTTCTCATGTCAGTATCCCATACCGATAGAGAATGTCCTTATGCACATCCACCTCGTACCCATCCGAAAAGATATGCATACATGTGGTGCCCCACATAACGATAATCTTTTTCAGAGCAATGCCCGTCCAGGTGAGCATCTGAATCGGAAACTGTTTCGGCAGTATCTTGTACTCCGGCATCATCCTGCCGTAGTCCACATGGTCCGACGGGTGCGGTTTGATCAGGATGCGGCCGCTGTCATATTGGGACAGCAGTTCACGGTACATTTCTACCTGCTTTTGATCGGAAATAACGTCGTCGCCATTCATAAAAGAGTAGGCTTCCGTCAAAAACAAGAAATCCCTCCCCTCCTCCACCAGCGTTAAAATCTCGTCATAGGGGAAAGAATACAAATCGGCAATCATTCTCTTTTCCGGTTCGCTCTTACCGCTCCACAGCGCAGACGGCTCGATGCACACCGCTTTTTTTGTAAGCTCCGGCGGCACACTCATAAGTCCAGTCAAAATCACCTTATGCACCAGACGGTCAAACCCAAACGGATAGTAGACACGTCTGTCGTCCAACATCGTCTGATAGGTGACTGCATGGCGAAACGCATAATTCGCATCGCCGTCCTCAATCACTGTAACGGAATTTTCCAAAAAAGCCCGCGCGAGGAACATATGGTCATGTCCGTACACCGGAATATCATGCGCCCTGGCATAGGCGGCGATCAGATAACAGATATCGTAAAATTCTCCGGCAGACTGCTCATAAAGACACGGGATACCATACGCCGTCATCTTTTCCGCAACCGCGGCAGGGAAAAAATGTTCGGCTATGTATAAGGCATCCTGCCAGTCCGGCAGCGCCAGGAAACTAAGTAACTGCGTGTAGGAGGTTCCCACCAGCACGATCTTTCCAATCTCTGCCGGCTCATTCGCCGTCATCTTTTTGACAAGCTCCAGCGCAGGCGGCTGTATGCGCCGCACAAAATCCACATGATGCAGTTTACAGGCGGCAGTCAGCGCATAGACGGATACCGGCGCGGCATTTTTGAATCTCTGGCGAATCCCCCCGGCGATATTGTTCCAATCCGATAAAACCACCACCAGCACTTTTACTTCCCGATAACTGCCGAGCAACGGCGGCAGCGCGGCATTGTCCATCCCATACACCGGCAGCCGGTCGAACTGCTCCATATCGTGGGAGCGGTCGATAAAACAGAGGACATTGACCCACTCTTTGAGCTCAAAATAAAGCTCCCTGCCCAAAAAATCCAGGCCATAGATAATCAGCGGTTCCCCCTGCGCAAAACATTCTCTAACCGACCATTCGCTCCGCCTAAACTGCAGCAGGTCAAATGCAATATTTCTCTGATGTTCTGTGCTGTATCTCATGACACCACCCGCTGCTTTCCCGCAGCAACCTGATAGACGGCCGCAAGCGCCGCGTCCTGCCTGCAATAATAGGGATGAAGATGCTCCATCATCAGAAAATCTTCTTCCGAATCAATATCCAGCACCAGATAATCCGACATCACCGCGATACCGCATCTGTAATCCAAAATGGTTTTTTGTATCTCTGACTCCAAAAATCGCGGGCGGTACGCGTAGATGCTGGCGTTCAATTCATAGGCCGCCGGCGCCTGCTGCCTCGCGGTATAAGCTGCCCCGCAGATTTTCTCGTAATAACCGCTCTCTTTCTTTTCCACCATATTAAAATACGGACTGCGTCTCGCCGGGACGACGCTGTAGACCAAATCATATGCCTCGTTGGACCGATACTCTGCCAGCACCTGTTCCACGTCTAAGACGCGGCGCATCGGAGACGTAATGTCGAGATCTACGACAACATCAATGCGCTTTTCCTGTTTCAGGGCAAGGTATGTGTCTTTTATCACATCCACCTTTGGCGTGATGTCCCCCGCCAGTTCGGCTTTCCGCTCCACCACATGAATTTCAGGAAAAATAGCCTGCCTTTGTGCTTGCCCGATCAGTTCCCCGCTGTCGGTATTGAGCGCCACTGACACATGATCATCCTGATGTGCTTCCTGATAAAGGCGGATGGCAGCCAGTGTATAGTAAAGCAGCGGCACCCCGCGCAATTGTTTCAGATTCTTATTTTGAAATCCCTTTGAGCCTGCCCGCCCGCAGACGGTAAACAGTACATTCATCTCTGCCTCCTGTATCATAAACATACATTTTTTCCCCTTGTGATGCGCAGAACCTCGCACGCCTCCCCGATACCGTGATCGCAAGCGCACGTTCCCGCGGCAATCTGAAGAAAATGCCCCAGCTCCCTTTTTTGAAATTCATCCCTCTGCTGCGACAAATCCATCACTTTCCCCTGCCTGGCCCATTCTATTTTTTGATGATGCAGATCTGCATAGATCGTGTCCTCCTCACCGAAAAGCTCAATCTTTCGGACCGTCTCTCTGCCAAAATAGTCCAGATGCAGTTCCACAACCTTATCTGGGTAATCGGCGATATAAACTGCGATATCGTCCGCATCTATTTCCAGGCGCGATTTTTTCTCGATCAAACTTTTCACCTCTCTTGGCGCCCCGGCCAGGTAGTAGATATAATCCCACTCGTGCACCAAATCCACGGAGACGCCGCCGCCCATACTGCGGTGCGCGCTGTAGGTATCACGGTAATCTGTTCCCGGACGCCAGTCCGGCAGATAGCTTGACGAGATACAGCGCATCGCATAGATCTTGGAAAAGTCAATCTGTTCTTTCAGATAGCGTATCACGTTCGTATAGCGCAGCGGACAGGCGACATAGTACGCTTTCTTCGGCAGTAAAAAGGGGCTGATGTCCTCCTCACCTGTTGCAAACACGGGCTTCTCGATGAAAAAGCAATCACTCTTATCCTGACAGGCAAGCAGCGTATCATAATGCAGCGCGGTCGGATTGGTGATAAATACCGCGTCATAGCGGCTCAAAAGCTCACAGGAATGGTATATAGTACGATCAATTCTCCCTGCCGTCTCCCGATCCGGCTCTGCCCCGTTACCGCTGCGCAGCACCGTGATATGGACGTTGTCCTGGCACAGCGCTCTTAAATTTCTGATGTGGCGCCTAGCGATCGAACCAAGCCCTATAAACAAAACTTTCATCTGCGTCCCTCAATCTCATCAATGATCGTTAATGTATACTGATCGTCCAAAAGAGAGTAGCGCGGCGTCTTGTTCTGATACACCATAGCAAGAAAATCGGCGATCTCGTCCGCATAGCGGTTTTCAATAATAAAATCGGCGTAACCGTCCACATGCTCAGCGGCGTCGTAAGTCTCCACCGGACACATCGTCGCCGTTTCCACATCATACACACAAAGATCATCATTGTGGCCGTCCCACAGTAAATGCATATCCTCGCCGATAATCTCCAGATGCACCGCCGCCTTTCTCGAGACCGTGTCGGCAACAAATACGCCGACCGCACCGCTCTCATGACGAAACGTTACCGCCACGCTGTCATCGAAATCAATTTCCAGCTGCGTACATCTGTGCGACATTACAGACAATTCTTCTATCTTGCCGAACGTGTGCAAAAGCCACGGCAGCTGAATCGCCAAAATCTCCCGGACGCCGTTGGTCTCCTTTTTGCCGATAAAGAAATCCTGATAGCTCTCCCAGGGATGCCAGTCCGGCAGATACTGCCCCACATGGTACAGATAAGTCAGCGGCTTTTTCTGCGCTTTCACCATACGGTCAATTGTCTCGATTCTCTTGTCATAGAGCATGGTGCTCGACATAAATACCGCGGTATTTCTCTCCTCTGCCAGAGCCATGATGCGGTCATAATCATCGTCGACCAGATTGAGTTCCGTAAAGACATGTATCCCGGCATCCACCAGCTTTAAGATCAGCCCGGCATGATTGCCGGGCGATGTACAGACAAACGCAAGGTCCGGTTTCTCTTCGAGCGCCTGCGCCAAATCTTCATATGCCCGCAGTCCCTGTGCGCCGGCCTGCTCAAGGCGTGACGGATTTTTGTCCACACAGAGAATCTCTGCGGCGCCCTCCAACTGTTGCAGCAGACGTATCCTGCGTTTCCCCATAGAGCCGTAGCCGACAATCAAAACTTTCACTTCGCATCCTCCTCATCCTAAGTCGCACATGCTCGCTTCATTGGTCTTCGCCTTCCAGGTGTCGGAATACGCATCCGCAAACTTTTCAAATGTGACATCAACATGCTGTTTCTTTTCGAGAACAAGCGCCCACTCATAAAACCGCTCCGGCATCACCTCCGTATAGCGGTCGTTGGCAAAATCGCCCCGGTACGCATAATACCGCCGCTGTTTAAACGTGACGTAAGGCTTAAGCTGCGCCTCCATATCACTGACATCCGTAAAATAATTGGGATGCCCCTTGCCCCTGGCCGCCTCCTCGGCAATATACGCCTGCTCGTCGTTTGTATGATAACGCGTATTCTTTCCCGTAATCAGAATCGTGCCTCCCTCTTTGCAGACGCGCAGCATCTGGGAAAGCGCGCTCTCCTGATAACAGGCGTCAAATACGCCGAAGCAGATGATCTTATCAAAAGAATTGTCCGCAAACGGAAGTTCTTCCCCCTCACCCACGGTAAATTTACCGGCGTTCTCAGGGAATCTTCTCACACATTCGTCAATCATGCTCTGCGAGATATCAATCCCGTAATAATCGGTGCGCGACCCAAAAAACGGATAAAAACGTCCAAAACCGCACCCGTAATCCAAAAGCCGGTCCGTTTTCTCATAATGCAGCGTCTCAAAAAAGCGAATCATCACTTCCTCGCCCGGCGTCTTATAATCTCCCTCCGTCGTTTTCTTGATGTGGCTTACGGCTCCCTCGCTGTTGGCTTCCGTCGTCGCCTCCCTCCAGTATTTCGTATATTCTTGATTCCAGTACTCTTTTCTGTCCATCCGCTTCCTCCATGACATCATAAAACCCTTTTTTGAGCTCAATTTCCCCCCGCAGCAGAAACCTTTTCATGATCTCTACGATCTTCTGCGACGTGCTGCCGTCCCCATACAGTAAAACAGGCTTATGTTCCATATCCGCCGCCCTTTGCATCGCGTCCTTTATATTCCCGCACTCCGGTTCACAACAGATGACAGTCCCCGGCATCCATCTGCCCTTCTGCCTGTCGCCGATATTCACCGTAGGCGTTTGGAGCACCGGAGCCTCAATGATTCCGCTCGATGAATTGCCAAGCACAAACGAAGCATATTTCACCGCACTCAGATAACGTTGCATCCCAAGATTGGAAACCATCTTTACATGTTCCGTGTGATCTTGCGCAAAACTGCGGAATAATCGATTGATACTGTCGCCGCCGACATCTGCGTTTGCCATGGTAATCAGATAAAAGATATCCGCCCTGCTCTCCATAGCCAGACACAGCTCTCTCACCTGCTGCTCCGCCGTAAATGCCTCCAGCGTTACCGGGTGAAACGTCACCGCCGCATAGGGCATATGCTCAGGAATCGACAAAAGCTCCCTGATTTCCCGCTCTGACATAAGCTTTGTATGTAAGATATTCTCTGCCCCAAGCGCCCCGACGTTAAATACCCGCTCTGGGCTCTCGCCCAGCTGAATCACTCTTCTGCGGTAAATCTCCGTCGAAGTAAAATGCAGGTAGCTCATCTTGCTGAGCGCGTGCCGGATGCAGTCGTCCACCGCTCCCTCCGTGACCTCGCCGCCGTGGATATGCGCGATCGGTATGCGCTCATTTACCGCCGCCGCGGCGACGCCAAGCATTTCAGTGCGATCACCCAGCAGCACCAGCAGATCGGGTCTATCGTCCGCAAAGCTTTGCGCAAATCCACACAGCGCATTTGCCATCATAATGGAGATATCGCACGGCAGGTTTCCCTCCACCATAATCGGTACCCGGCAGGCAATCGCAAAACCGTCCTCCTCAATCATCGAAACGGTATTGCCAAACGCCTCCGACAAATGCGTGCCCGTCACCATCAATCTCAGTTCCAGTTCTTTCTCTTCGCTCACGGCGCGAATCAACGGTGTCAGTATCCCGTAATCGGCCCTCGTGGAAGTCACTATCGCGATCTTTTTCATAATTCGATCAAATCATCCTCCATAAAATCCCGCACGGCGCAAGTTCCCAGCACCTCTCGCCATCTCATCGGCGATATCCCGCTTCCCGGCCTCTTCGTCGTCAGGTTTTCTTCCGTCAGCCGTTCCCCCTTTGCGATCGCTTTCGCCGCGACAATACTCTTGCGGGCAACTTCCCTGTTTTTTTGCTCCGACGCCGTCGGCGCTTTCACCTCCGCCCCCAGAGCCAGCTCAATCGCACGGATGCCGTCCACCATATTTTTAAACTCGTGCGGTTCCAGGCTCGCCCTATGGTCAGGACCCGGCAGACTGCAATCCAGCGTAAAATGTTTCTCGATCACCTCCGCCCCCCTGGCCGCCGCGGCCAGGGCGACCGCAATCCCCTGCGTATGATCGGAATAGCCGACCGGACAGTCAAATTCCTTTCGCATAGCTTCCATGGCGCGCAGGTTTACCTCTGGAAGCGGCGCAGGATATTCGCTCGTGCAGTGCAAAAGCGTGATCTCTGGCGTCCCGTACTCCCGCAGGATGTCCACCGCCTGTCTTATCTCACCGCAGTCGCTCATACCGGTGGATAAGAGCACGCGCTTTCCCGTCTGCCCGATCTTTGCCAGATATGGAAAGTTCGTGATCTCACCCGACGGAATTTTCCACATTTCGACCATATCATCCAAAAAATCAATACTCTCCAAATCAAACGGAGTGGAGAGAAATTGTATGTCGTTTTCCAGACAGCAGGCGAAAAGACGGGTAAAATCCGCAAACGGCAAAAGAAGCTTTTTTAGCATTTCCTTTTGCGACTGTTCACAGCCTGTATTTTTTTTCTGGTAATCCGCCATCTCTGCCCGCTTCGACACCAGCGCGTCCAGCTTTGCCGTCTGAAATTTCACGATATCCGCGCCGCAGTCTTTGGCCGCCCGAATCATCTCCTCCGCCATTTTCAAATCGCCGTTATGGTTGACGCCCGCCTCCGCGATAATCAATATCCTGCTCATCCTCACTTCACCAGTCCCTTTACATTTTGACGCGCACTAACGCTACGCACCACCGTGCTTCCGGCGCCCACGACCGCGCCGTCGCCTACGCCAATCCCTTGAATGACCGTAGCCCCCGCTCCGATCAGCACATCGCTTCCGACGCTCACGCCCCCGCATAAAACCGCGCCAACTGCGACATGCGCAAAATCTCCGACCACGCAGTCGTGCTCCACGATCGCCCCCGTATTGATGATCGCCATCCGGCCAATCTTAGCGTCCGCATTGACCACAGCTCTTTTGGCGACAAATACGCCCTCGGCCAGTTTCGCATACGGTGAAACACATGCCAACGGGTCAACGATAGCCGGCAGTGTAAAACCGTATTCTTTTAACTGTAGAAACAAGGAGCGCCGAACCGCCGTGCTCTTTACGCTGCCCACCGCGACAAACGCTTCGGCAAATCCCGCTTTTTTCAGCTCCGGCAGCGCCGCATCATCACCTGCAACTTTTACATCGAGCACGTTTCGGCAGTCAGGATACGCCGCGTCGACAATGATGATCTCGTCATATTGCTGCATCCGCCGCAGCGTATCGATCACGGATTTGCAGTGGCCTCCGCCGCCGACAAGAATTAATTTTTTCACACTTATCCTCGTTCCAGAGCATCCGCTCTTACAAAAATAAAACTTATGTTGATTTCCCTGCTCCTAAGCTTCTCTCATTTGATGAACATACGTTTCCTTGCGGCCGTCCCGCAGCAAAACCACCCGGGTAATCCCACAGGCATGATTGGCCGCCACGCCGATCGTATCAATCTCCTGCAATGCGATCGTATTGGAGTCAAATGTATAGCTCCACTCCCGCTTTGGGACGGACACATCAAAATTCTCCCATATATAGCGCCCATCTTTCGTTTTCAGCGCCAAAAACGGCTGCGGGCCAAAAATATCCTCATCCACCCTTACGACAAGCCGCCCGGATACTTCGTCCTCCACCGTGTATGCGTCCAGGGAAAAGTCCCGATACGGCAGCTTTAACGCCCTTCGCATCGCCTCCACCGCATTGCAGTACACAAAACGTACCTCAGGGTACTTCGCGGCAGACGCCGCGATCATGTCTCTGACCCGGTCAATCTCAAACGCCATATCTTTATAATCATGATCCGTAAAAGACAGTATCGTATCATCCCCCGCAGACGCCGCCGCAAACGCCGCATCGACGTCCTGCTGTCTGATCTGTCTGGTTCTCGCATACATATTCAGGCAGCGCGCAATCCATCTCCTGCAGCCGCCTTTCCTCTGATAGTCATCGTGCGACGGGTGATAGGGATACCATTCCAGCGGCGCATACCTCCAATCGCCAAATCTTCCGTTTTCCAGATCGGTCTGCCCCGTCTCATTTGCTTCGCAGCCCTGATTTCCGTAATCAAACGGTATCCACTGTTCCAAAAACCAGTGGGAATCGGGCCGCTCGGTGTGAAATCCCGGGCGAAACGCACTCGGGAACCAGGCTCGGTCAATGATCTTCCTCGTCAGTATCTGATTGAGATTTTCACCGCCCCAGTAGGAGGTCCCGGAATCATTGTAGTTGCCGGATATGGGAAGCGGATGATAGTGAAAACCGATAAAATCGCCCGCATTTTGCCTTTTTATCAGCGCTGCGTAATGGTCAAATATATGGTGATACCCGGCGTCTCTCCTGCGCGGATTGCTGCCGGTAAAGCCGGCATGGTCCATACAAAACCAGTTAAACACCCACCCATTATGATTGGAATCCGGCAGCTGATTGCGGTACGCTTCACACGTCACCTGCGCCAGCATCGCATCGATCTCCTCCCAGTTTCCCCGCGTCGTGATTCTGTGCAGATCGACCAGATTTTTTACGGCCTCCTCTTTTCCTCCCAGGTCAAGCTCTCCCTTTTGCAGCTTCAGCAGATTTTCCCGCGAAGGCTCTATGTCGATGCCAAAAATGTTTTTGATCTGTTCAAAGGGCACGACGGGCGTCTCGTACAGCGGCCCCTCCGTATCCACACAGTGTACAATATATACCGTCCGGCTCATAGCGCACGCTCCTTTCACCCGCGGACAAACCCGTGATTGATTCTGTCTTCCATCTTTTTCATCTCTTTAAACTCTCCCATATCCCAAAACGAATTTTCGCTGATGGGATACATGCCGACTTTGCACCCGTCCGCGATCAACGCCTCCGCGAGATCTGTCATATGGTAGACGCGCCCTTTGGGGATTCTCTTTATGTACTCCGGGCAGATGACGTACATTCCGGTGTTGATAAAATAGGACATGCAGGGCTTTTCTTCCATGGAGGCCACAAGCCCCTGTTCTTTGGAGTGTATCACACCGTAGGGGATCGTTGTGTTTTTCAACGCCGCCACGATCGTCAGGGCGTTATGGGATTCTCTATGATAAGCCAGCACCTTTTCATAGTCCGCTTCGATCAGTGTATCGCAGTTGCTGATGATAACGGGAACCTTAAATTCTTCCTCGATCAGGCGAAGGCTTCCCGCCGTGCCGAGCGGAAGCTCCTCCTCGACATAGCGCAGCCCATAAGCGGGGGCAAGCTCACTGAAATAAGATTTGATCATTTCTTTTTTATAATTTACGGTCAGATAAAACAAATCGGCGCCGTAGGCGCAGAAGCGCTCGATAATCCGCTCTATGATCGGGATATCCCCGATCGGAATCAGGGGCTTGGGCAAAATCTTGGTAAACGGATAAAGCCTCGTCCCCTTTCCCCCAGCCATAATCACGACCGGTATTCCAAAGAGGGCCGTACCGCTCTCCCGCTCATCCGCTCTCCCGCTTTCATCGAGGAAAAGGATATCCGTAATCCTCCTGTCGGCGTCAAGAATCGGGACGGATGACAGATTTTCGGCCAGCATAAACTCTCCGGCCCGCTCGCGCTCGTTTTCCGTCAGATATTTTGTCTTGGCAAACATCACCTGTTCCACACAGCCGTCGAGCTTTCCCGTCCTTATAATCCACCTGCGGATATCCCCGTCCGTCAGGCTGCCGAGCAGCTTAGCGCTCTCCCCGACGATATATAAGATGCCTCGATTATTTTGGTCAATCTTTTGCATGGCCTCGATGATATTTAATTTGGCGCTTCCCAGATATTTCTTCCGTTCTTCAAATTCCATCGGCAAGTTTTCGCAACAGCTGCTTGATCGTGTCCGCAGCATATGCGATCTCCTTTTCTGTGATATTGGTACTGCACGGTATATTTAAAATGCAGTCTGCATAGTACGGCGCCCGCTCAAGCTGATAAACCGTCTCATGTTCATATGGCCTCTGGTCCGAGATCAGGCCCCAGACAGCACGCGTCTGCACGCCCTGTTGCTGCAAAGCATCAATCATCTGGCTCATCGGCGCTTGTATGCGCTCCCTGTCAATCTCTAACGCATAGAACCATCGGTTCGATGCGGTTTTCTCACGAAACGGCAGCAGCCTGCACAGGTTACAATCCGAAAACAGGCGCGCATAGAGATCGTAGTTCTTTTGCTTTCTCCCGATAAAATCCGGCAGCTCTTCCATCTGGGCCACGCCTAACGCTGCCTGCAGGTTCGTCATCCTGTAGTTATATCCGACCTCATGGTGAATATAGTACTGCGCATCGTCCTTGGCCTGCGTCGAAAGATAGCGGATATGTGCGAGCGCCCGCGGCTCTGCCGCCGTGACTGCGCCTCCGCCCCCGGTGGTGATAATCTTATTGCCGTTAAAAGAAAACGCCCCGTAATCGCCGATCGTCCCCGCGTATTTTCCCCGCAGCGCTCCGTCCGTGTAATAGGTTCCAAGCGCCTCCGTGGCGTCCTCAATCACGGTCAAATGATAGGCTCCGGCGATCTCCATAATCGCTTCCATATCCGCCATATTGCCAAAGACATGCACGACAACCAGCGCCCTGACCGTCCTTTTACTCTCCCGGTGCACAAGGGCGCCATCTGCGAGCGTACACTCTCTTTCACAAAACGCTTTCAGTTTGCAGGGGTCGATACACAGACTGTCGTCGCAGTCGATAAAGACCGGGTCCGCCCCCTGATAGCGGATGGGATTGACGGCCGCGATAAAGGTAAGCGGCGGCACAAGCACCAAATCGCCCGCTTTCACGCCCGCCTCAATCAGACAAAGGTGCAACGCCGCCGTACCGCTCTGGACGGCCACCGCCTGTTTTGTGTGGAGAAAAGCGGCAAGCTCCCGCTCCAACTGCTCGATATAAGCGCCGCCCGTGGACACCCATGCCTGCGCAATCGCATCATCGACATATTTTCTTTCATTCCCCTCAAAATTGGGGACCGATAACGGTATCAACTGTCTCATTCTGTCCTCCCGTATCCTGGCCAAACGCTCACATCTTGCCGTCCAAGGACTTTCCCGTCTCGATATGATGAAAGTCCGGCAGGTAACGGCACAAAACGCCTACGATGTCCTCCTTTTGCACATCGTGCCGCTCCAAAACTTCGCCCAGCTCACATAGGAACTGTTCTATCCTATCCCGGCCTGGTATCTCCTTGCCGGTGATCACGCCAAGCGATGCAAAGCGTCCCATATCAATGGTCTCCGACGCCACATAGAATTCCTCAAACGCTTTTTCCCCCGACGTATCAGAAATCGAATAGTGCACCGGATAACTTTTCGCGCCTTCTTCTAAGTCCGCGGCTATCCTTACGGCCTCCTCGTCGGAGCTGCAAAACAGCGGTTCATATCCGTGCGCGCGCAATAGCGCCGTCGCGATGCCGTCAAACGTCATCATCTGCGCCTGCTCCAGTTTCGGGAAAAAGATCTCTCTGTTTTCGCCAAGCATACAGGCCAGCATACAGATCTGTCCGCTCTCCGACGGAGACACGAAGTATCGTCTGACATCCGACGGCGCGCCAAGCGGCTGCCGCTTGGCAATCCTCGCAAGAAAACCGGCCGGAAGGGAACCGTTGGAAAAAGCTACGTTGGCGAACCTGGCCGTCTTGACCGGGAAGCGGTCGGAATACGCAAAGATCAAATCTTCCATAATCCGCTTGCTCGCCCCCATGATATTGACCGGGTTGGCCGCCTTATCGGTGGACACGCAAAAGTATGCCTGCGGCGGGTACTCCGCAATCAAATCCAGCAGTTTCTTCGCGTGAAGCACGTTGTTGGCGAGCAGCGCTTCGATCGAATAGATATCTTTCTCACTTCGCACATGTTTGTGCGCGGAAAAATTCGCCACAATATCGAATCCTCCCCTGCCGGTGAACATTTTCTGAAACACCGCAGAGGCATAATCCATCGGGTAGGTCACATAATCGTCGGGCACCTTAAGCTCCTTAGAACTGCGCAAATCCCTGGTGAGCTCAGTCAGCGCATTTTCGTTGAGATCGACAACCACCAGCGCGCGCGGCCCATACGGCAGGATGGCGCGGATAAACGAGGAGCCTATGCTGCCCGCTCCGCCTATGACAAGCACGGTCCGATCGGCAATCCTGCCCGACAGCTCGTCCTTGTAACGGTCTATATCCGGCAAAAACATACTCTCCTTGCGCTTTATCACATATTCCGCTATAAAATTGTCCAGATGAAATAGAGTTTCTTTCACGCTCCGCCTCCTTCACAAAATTGTCTTATGTTACAGCCCTTGCCATAAGCGTCAGCATCTCTTAGCGCTCTAAACATCATGCCACACGATTTTATCATCGGGGATTCCCCGCTGTTTCAGTTGTTCGGCGATCGCGTCCTTCACGGCCTTGGAATAGATGGCGATCACGATATAATCAAACTCCAGATGCAAGTCCACGATCTCCGTATTCTGCACGCCAAGCGCGCCGTATGCGCGATCGTTGCTGTCGACCCAGGCAACAACATCACAGTAATGAAGACGCTCTATCTGTCCGCGGTAGATACGCCCGACTTTTCCCGCTCCCCAGAGCACAATTTTACTCCCGGCCGATACCAGCTCAAACGGAAACATATACTCGCCCTGCACCGCGATATCCCCGTAATAGTCTTTTCTCGCCTCCGCCAGATAAAGATAGAGATACTCGATCTGTTTTCTTGCCCCGGGGATTTCAGTGACATGGGCCGTCAAATGGCGATACCAGATATAGAGCTTATCAAAAAAATCGTCGTTGCGCAGATAGGCCGGCAGCTCGTCTGTTTCTTTGCGGTAATGGTAGGGGTTTTCTTCCATGATATACACAGACTGCGCCCACTGCATCAGCGGATACAAGATCAGCGGGTCCTCGCCGTAATGAAGTTTTCCGATCTTTTCCGTCAGAGCATAACTGGCAAGCAGCAGCTCACGCTTGATGATTTTGTCACACAGCGACTGCGTGATTCCTGTTCTGCTGTTTTTGACGTCCCATATCAGCGTGGGATAAAGATTCTGTTCGATCTGCGCCCGGCTGTACGCGCCGAACGCATAATTTGATTTGGGAAACGTCCGGCCGCGCTCGCCTCTCTCGAGGATTTTGCCAAACACAATCACGTCGACGCCGTTCTCCCTGTGACATGCTGTCCTCTCATAGGCGTCGGCGTCCAGCCAGTCATCCGCATCCACAAACGTCACATAGGTACTGTCACATGCCAGTAATCCGTTGTGCCTTGCCCGCAGAACGCCCAAATTCTCCTGATGCAACACTCGCACGCGCCGATCGCGTCCGGCATATTCTTCACAGATCGCCCCGCTGCCGTCGGTCGAACCGTCGTCCACCAGCACGATCTCAAGGTCTGCATCGGTCTGCGCGCAGATACTGTCCAAACATTCCCTGATATGCGCTGCCATATTGTAAACGGGAACAATCACCGAAAGGCTCTTCCTACTACTCACGCTAACTCCAAACCACTTCTTCGAGCGAGAGAATCGGACAGCTCACCCGCCCCCGAAGTACATGATAAATATTGTCAAAATCATAAATAGCCGTTACCACAACGGCTGATATATCGTAAAATTCTTCCCGAAACTCGTCGACGGAAACGGTTTTGCCGTCCGGCTTGGCACAGCGGTCGATGATGCACACGACTTCAATCTCCGCCTCCTTTAGCTCCTCGCAGAGACGTTTTCCCAGTTCGCCCCAGCCGTAGACGGCTATCCTGTTATAGCTGCGTTCCGATAAATACTGCGAAATACTCCTGCCCTGCCCCTTTAACTTGAGCCAGTGATTCAACAGCTCATAATTTTTCCGAAACTGCGCGATTCGCTTTCTCATGTCGGCAGTCTCGGGCGATACGCGCCCCGGCTCCTCAAGCGGCTCCCCGGTGCAGCTCTCTAAGCGTTCGACGCTCCGCTTGACTGCTTCCAGATACCGAAAGCCGTTTCTCTCGTCCGGCTCCAGATACATTCCCTCGCCCCACTCGTTCCAGGCGTTGAGAAACAAAAATTGATTGCCGGCGGCCGCGCTCTTTTCTAGCATACGGTCGAGACACGCCGCAAACAGCTCCGGCGTCCTGCCCTCGACCAGACAGCCGCCGTTTCCCCGGCGCGGCGTATCGTCGTACCCGGCGACGACGCTAAAATACGTCGTCGTGCCGTCAATCTCCGGGGCCTTTGCTCCCGCATTACAGAGCTGTCCGTACGGTTCCACCGTGACGCCCTCTTTCCGGCAGGTATGATTCAAGCGGCCTGACAGTTCGACATCCCGGTACGCCGACGGTCCCAATAGCAAAACCGCGTCAACGCCTCTTATGGCATGGTTGATGTTGACGCCTACGATATAGGGCCGCGGTATCCCCTCGCGCTTCGCCAGATTGTCCCAACATTCCAGCATCCTCTGAAGACAGAAGATTTTTTCCGGTTTATACAGGAGAAACACCGGACGTCCCTCGCAGGTGATATAGCGCCGGTCCGTAAAATAGGGAAGCAGCTCATAAAAATGCTTTTCCCAGGCGTCCTCCTCCCCATAATCCTGCTCTAACAGGACGCCGCTGCCCGCGTGCTCATTGGCCCTTTCCGTCTCAAACTTATCGCCCCAGCTGTTTTTGTCGCCCACATTGCTCCACGTCCTCGCCCACGTCTCGTTGGCCCAGCAAAAGCAAAACGGCATATCAATGTCTTTCCATTGCAGCAGCTGCTGGGCCGGTTTTTCGAGAATTTTGCGCCCGTTTTTAAAATAATAGTGATAAAAGCAAAATCCGTCTAACCTATATTTCTTAGCGAGCGCGGCCTGCCATTCCATCGTGCTTTTCTCGGAGAGATCATAATAGTACGCTCCATACGGCACATTGGGCTGCATGTGGCCCGCAAACAGCGGTTTCGCCGCTTTTACGGCGGTCCACTCCGTAAAGCCCTCTCCCCACCAGGCGTCATTTTCCGGTATTCTATGAAATTGGGGTAAATACATCGCGATTGTCTTCATATGTCCCCTCATGTTTTACGCTAATCATTCGCGGCAAAGTCTTCCAGAGCCGGCTTTGCCTTACAATTTTCCCACTCGATCTCACAGGCGACACAGTGCCCACAAAGCGGCACCTCTTTTGCCAATTCTTCCAACAGCTTAGCCCCCGACGGGCAGTTTGCAAGCTCCATAATGCCCTGGTTGGGCAAATTGGTGCCGAATGTCTCATTAAATTTGTCGATGTACATTAAGGTCGGGCATCTGGCGATCTTGCCCTCCCAGATATTGACGCATCCGTTGGAGATACACTTGTGCGGATGAACGGTGTGCTCGCTTAAGGTGAGCGGCCTTAAAAATTTTTCTTTGCTCGCAAACGGGCGTATGATATAGTCAATGCCGTTGGCTTCCAAGGTATCGCGTATCTGATCAATCATCTTATGGGTCGGTTTATACTCCGAGATACTCACCACGACGCGGTTTGTTCGGATGCTGTCTAAGACTGCCCCGTCCAGCGACGGTATCAATAGACCGTTCGTCACGATCTGCAAATAGGTGTCCGGCAAAATCTCGCGCAGCTTTGTCACATAGCGGGCGATCTCCTGATTTAAAAACGGTTCTCCGCCTAAAATAGAAAAATGCAGGATATAGCTGAACTTTTCTTTCAGCCGCCGCACATCCGCAAGCCGCCCCTTAAAATCGGGCAGTGTCTTCTCAAAAATCGGCGAAAAATGCGTACAACCTTTGCAGTTTAAATTACAGTAATCCGCTATATGCATCTCGACCTGCGGCAGGATACAGTCCCCCCATCCCGCGGCTGACAAACACTCTTTCTGAAGAAAATCATCATATGTCTTCTCGCCGCTCCTGCGGTTTAAGAAACAATAAATGTTGGAAAAACCGCGCTTTTTGAGCAAATAATAGATCTCGGCCGCTGCATAGGGGTCTTCCACCGTTATTACAAAAGCTGTGTCTTTGTCGGCAACATCCCCGATCGGCAGGATTGGCCTGCCGCAGTAGCTTCCCGTCTTTCGGTTGTCTGCAAAACCGATGACCTCGTCGGCCGTCTTGTTCTCCGTCTCAAATAGCTCCAGCGCTTCGCGGCCTAGTTTCCCTGCGCCAAAAAATATAATCTTCATATATTCTGTGATACGCCTGCTTTCGCGTTGCGGCAGACATATGTCCTCCTAATTTAAGTTCTGCATCATCCCCGGAGCAATTTACACACAGCCCTCTTGTTGTGCACGATCAGAATAAAATTCTTTGATCTGCTTCTCCATACATCTGCGTACACTTTTATCCTGCACCCAGCATTTCGTCCACTCCACTGTTTTTTGCACAGCTGTCTGTAGATTCCAGTGCGGTTTCCAGTCAAACGCCGCTTTCAACTTTGAGCAGTCCAGTCTGAGATAACCTGCTTCATGAGGGCCGTCGTCACACTGGTTGACCCAGCGCAATCCTTCCCCCCAATACTGTACAAACAAGTCAACCAGCTTACCTGTCGCAAAACAATCCGTCTCATCCGGCCCAACATTATAGCAGTCTGCATAGCGAATGTTTTCATATTGCCTGGCCGCAATGACAAGATAGGCATGCAAGGGTTCAAGCACATGCTGATACGGCCTGACGGAATATGGATTCCGCACCACAATCTCTTTTTTAGCGATCGCGGCCCGCACACAATCTGGAATGATACGGTCATTGGCAAAATCACCGCCGCCGATTACGTTCCCAGCTCGCGCTGTCGAAACAGCAACGCCGCCCGTACTTTTATCTCCCAGGGCAAAGGCGTTTTTATAGCAGTTTGTAACTAACTCTGAACAGGATTTTGAATTGGAATACGGATCATAACCGTCTAACTCTTCATTTTCACGATAGCCCCAGACCCACTCCCTATTTTTGTATACCTTGTCTGTCGTCACATTCACAAAGGAACGGACATATTCACTCTGTCGGATACACTCTAAAATATTGACTGTCCCCAACACATTCGTCTCATATGTATAAGCGGGCTGCTGATAGCTGTCACGCACAATGGGCTGCGCCGCCAGGTGAAACACAATTTCCGGTTTTACCTCATCAAAAACCTTCTTGAGTAAATCCCTATCACGAATGTCTCCCTCATAGGAATGAATTTCACGCTGCAAACCCGCGATCTCATAGAGTGCCGGATCAGTCGGCAGCCCGGATGCATAACCTGTTACGTCCGCTCCCGCCTCCAACAATAATTCACATAGCCACGAGCCTTTAAAACCAGTGTGTCCCGTCACAAAAACCTTTTTTCCTCTATAAAATTCCAGCATATCATTCTCCATCCCTGTGCTGTTTCAAAAACTCTTTTATCACTTTAACCATATAAGCCAGCTTCTCCTCCGTCATCCCCGGATAAACGCCAACCCAAAATGTGCGTTCCATAATCGTATCCGTATTGCATAGCTCTCCAACCACCCGGTATCCCTCGTTCGTCTGGCGCATCTCATCAAAACACGGATGTCTTAAAATATTCCCGGCGAACAAATTTCTGGTCTGCACATTTTGACGCTCCAAATATTCAGTCAGTTCCGTCCTTGTAAACGGTGCGTCATCCGTCAAAGAAATTACAAACCCAAACCAACTGGGTTTCGCATCTTTCTTTGCTGTCGGCAAAATAAAGTACGGCGATACATGCTCCAGCTGATGGTAAAGATATTCCCAGTTCGCCCGCCTCTTTGCAGTAAACACATCAATCTTTTCTATTTGCGCACATCCGACTGCCGCCTGCATGTCTGTAGCTTTCAGATTATACCCAAAATGCGAATAGACATATTTATGGTCATATCCCTTTGGTAAAGTTCCATATTGGCCATCATAACGGTGGCCGCAAGTTCCGTCTCTTCCCGGTTCACACCAGCAGTCCCTTCCCCAGTCACGATAAGAACGAACCAGACGATGTAACAGAGGATCATTCGTGTAAACGGCGCCACCCTCTCCCATCGTCAGATGATGCGGCGGATAAAAACTTGAAGTCCCAATGTGACCGATTGTTCCGGTCTTACACCATTTGCCATTGATGAAATACTCTGACCCCAATGCATCGCAGTTATCTTCAATCATCCACAATCCATTCTCGTCACAAAACTCCCTCACTTCCCGCAGCGCAAACGGGTTCCCCAGGGTATGTGCTATCATCACCGCTTTGGTCTTATCCGATAACGCCTCGCGAAGCATCGATACATCTATATTGTAATCGGGAATCGTCACATCGACAAAGACAGGTACTGCCCCATACTGTATGATCGGCGCAATCGTAGTCGGAAATCCTGCCGCCACGGTAATTACCTCATCGCCTTTTTTTATTCTCCTGTCATTTAACTTGCCGGATGTCAGCGCCATAAACGCCAACAAGTTTGCGGAAGACCCGGAATTGACCAGAGAACAATATTTTACATCTAAATAATTTGAAAGCTTTCGTTCAAATTCTAATGTATATCTTCCCGCCGTCAGCCAGAATTCCAGAGAGGAATCCACTAAATTCACCATTTCCGCCTCGTCATAAACTCTTCCCGCATAATTAACGCGTATCTTTTCCTGCGCCTGGCTCTTCTCCTGAACTGACTCCTTATAATATTCTCTTGTCAGTTCTAAAATCCTCCGCCTTATTTCTTCTGCTGCCATGCTACCCTCCCGTTTAAGCTTCCCATATTTTCCACGGCGCCTGTCCGTTCTGCCACATGGTTTCCAATTGTTCCTTGTCTCTTTTGGTATCTACGCATTGCCAAAATCCGTGATGCTTATAGCTGATAAGCTCTCCTTCTCTAGCTAAAGTCTCCAGCGGTTCCTGCTCGAATACCGTGCTATCATCCTTCAAATATCGAAAAACTTCCGGTCCGACTACCATAAACCCACCGTTAATCCAGCCCGTATCCGCTTTACTCTTTTCCCGAAATGACAGTACCCGATCCCCGTCCAAATCCATTACGCCAAATCTTCCTTCCGGCTGAACTGCTGTCAATGTGATCATCTTGCCATGGCTTGTATGAAATGCGATCAATTTGTTTATGTCAACATCAGACACCCCGTCCCCATAAGTGAGACAAAACGGTTCATTATCTATGTATTTTTGAATTCGCTTAATTCTGCCGCCCGTCATAGTATCCAGTCCGGTATCGATCACCGTCACTTTCCACGGTTCTATATATCGGTTATGCACCTGGATCTGTTGTCCGTCTGTAAAATCAAACGTGATATCGCTGTTGTGAATAAAAGCATCTGCAAACCATTGCTTAATCACATGCTGTTTATAGCCGGCACAAATGATAAATTCATTGATTCCGTAATGAGAATAAATCTTCATAATATGCCACAAAATCGGCTTTTCTCCTATCTCAATCATTGGTTTCGGCCGCAGATGAGACTCCTCTGATATTCTACTCCCGTACCCACCCGCCAAAAGAACTGCTTTCATACTTACTTAACCTCCGTTAAAATTCGCCGTTTCGTTTACACTCCTCAAACAGCTTTCTCACGCCTTCCTCAAAAGAAATCTCCGGCCTGAAATCAAAATCCTCATAGAAACTATTGACGTCAAACTCATCATAGCGCAACGCGATTCCCATAAAAGGAACCGCCCCAAAATTGAGCTTTCCTTTATAATCGAGTATTGTTTTCATGCGCAGTACAAATTCTTTTAAGGGATACTGTTTTTGATTTCCGATATAGTACTTTTTGTACGGCCGCCCCGCTTCTGCGATCTGTATCACCATTTCGACGGCGTCTGTGATATAAATAAAATCGTAGAGCTGGCTGCCTTCCGTCAGGTCAACGCTTTCACATGTACCCATTTTGCGCACCATACTGTTGATGAAACGAGGCGTTTTCTCTCCCTCCCCATAAATATTCGATATGATTACAGGCAAAAACTCTAACTGATACGATTTCGCAAACAATTCCGTCATCATATGCGCCGTCAATTTGGAAGCGCTATAGATATTTTGTATGCCAAACTCCGCCGCATTGTCCCCGATGAGATTATTGAGACAGTCAAATTCCATAATGCTGCCAAAATACACAAATCTGGGAATCTTTAATTCTTGCGTCAGCTTTACATAATCACAGGATACGCGCACATTTTCCAGCTGAACCCCGATATCGGACCGCAAACTGCCGGAGGTTCCGCTCCAAGCGAGATCGAAAAAGACATCGGGCGGCATCTGTATTGCCCTAAGAAGCTCTTGCGTCGACCCGCACAATTCTCGGTAGCTGGGATGTCGGAACACAGCCTGCTTATTTTTTGTGATATTATAAACAAAACACCCCTTTTCCAGTAAACGCTTTACCAGCGCTTGTCCAAGAAAACCATTTCCTCCCGCGACAACTGCGCACTGCACGATATCATCTCCCATCCTGTTTTTATCCTTGCTGCAATTTCCAAAAAACTACAGATAAAACGGCGATTGAAAATCCGCAAACTTCACAAATGTTTGGTCTCTCTCCGAAAGAATCGGCGTTTTCGTATTCCAATCATAGCCTATACTGTCCCAGCGTATGCCCGTATCACTCTGCGGGGCATAGCCGGAGGAGACATAGTAAAGCATTAGCGTATCATCGCACAGAGTGCGAAATCCATGCGCAAAGCCGCAGGGAATATATAATGCTTTTGCCTCTTCGCCGCACAGACGGATAGAGAAGCATTTCCCGTATGTTTCGCTGCCTTTTCTTAAATCCAATATAACGTCCACAATCTCGCCGCGAAGTACATGGACAATTTTTTCATGTTCATGCGGCGGAAGCTGAAAATGCATGCCGCGAATGACATCCTTTTGCGAAACCGAGTAATAGGATTCCTCAATCCGCGTATGGATACCAAATCGTTCCAGATTATCCCTGTTATAAATCTTCGTAAAGCTTCCCCTCGCATCGCCGTTATGAAACAGGTCAAGCACCTGCACACCCTTAAAATCTTCTATTGCCATAGCTCCCCTCATTTCTAATCCGGCACAGCCTGTTTCCATTTTTTGATAAACTTTTCTTTATTTCTCAGATAAACGCGATCAGCGCCCGGTACTACGCCGTAGGTCACATTCTCATAATGGACAAACCGAAACCGCGCGTCCAAAACTACCCGATAGCCTCTTTTTTTCACTTCACAATAGAGATCTAAATCCTCAAACCACGCCGGAATATAGCGTTCGTCATAACCGCCAATCTCTTCCCACAGGCTTCTTCTGACTGCCATACATGCAGCGCAGTTATAATCAATATCAAAAACGCCCTCCTGGTAAGTATCGTTACCGCGAAGCTCCCCAACCTCCGTCATAAAACAGCCGTACGATAATCCGCCGATATCCCAGCCGTAACACGCGCCTCCAATATTGCCGACCGTTGCGTCATGCTCAAAATCCTCGACCAAAAAGTCCAGCCAATAATCGGTAACGATACGCACGTCATTCGATAGAAGGATAAGATATTCCCCGCGCGCCTGCTTTGCGGTTTCGTTACAGTTGCGCAGATAACCGATATCTGTCGGGTTATGTATCACTTTCACATTTTCTACATACGCCTCCATATTGCGCGTCTCGTCCTGCGACACGTTGTCACCGACAATCAGCTCATAGGCAATATTGGTCTTACACGCCAACAGGGATTTTAAACATTCATAGGTGTATTTCCAGCCATTGTGCGTTGTGAGAATAATTGACACTTTCGGCTGATCTGCTTTCGGAAAAATCAGCCTGTCATAGGTGTCATTTTTCTTTAAAAAGAGGTCTTTAAAAAGTACGACATTACAAAATCCCATTTCACCGAGTTGTGCGCTCATCTCTTTAAAAAAGTTGCTGGCAGCTACAACAACCGTATCCTGTGGGTCACACTCCCGCAGTTTCTCCGGTGAAATTATTTCATATCCCCCTACCTTTTGCCCGTCCTTCTCTTTATCATTATCGCAAAGGCACGCTATGCCAACTTCATGCTCCCGCAAAATATCAATCACTTTTTTACCGATATAACCCGCTCCAAATATTACAATTTTTTTGCCGGTATCAGCTTGCTCTTTCAAATAATTCAACATGTGCCCGTTTCCTCTCCAATAGCTTTTTTTACCGCTTTCAGATAGCCGTATCCATTTTTTTCATCCGGTTCGAGATAGGTGCCCTCTCCCCATTCATTCCAGGCGTTGATAAATATAAATTCATTTCCCAATTTTCTGCTATTTTTCACTTGCCTCTCAAAATAAGCGCCAAATCCTTTTGGCGAGGCGCCGGCAAACACCAGCGTAGGATCTTTTTTGCGCCTAGCGGTATTATCCCAATCCACAAAAGCTCCCAAATATCTCGGTTTATCTGCGGCGGCGTAATGCTTGGTGCGCTCTGTCATATTCCGATAAAACCTCCGATAATCATAGATTGGCAAACGGCAACAAAGCGGCGCATGTCGCCAGCTCTTTATGATTTCTCCCGCGGTCACGGGATAACGGTCATGATAACAGTCCATGCTGTAAAACGGTTCAAATTCAAACGACGCATCAAAGCCCATGATATCCCGCTGACCCACATAATGTCTGGTATCAATAAAAAAAATTCCCTTCAGTCCGTTTTGGCGGGCCTGACCATTCATGAATTCCATCATGGCCGCACATCTTGGTATATCCATGGACCGATAAATCAAAAACAAGGGTTTTCCGTCTTTTTTTATGTATCTTGGGTCGCGAAAATACGGCAGCAAATACTCAAAATGCGCCCTCCAGTCGTCTTCTCCTCCATAGTTCTGGCGCATAATAATGGTCTTTCCCTCCTGATCACCCAACCACTTCTTGGACCAGGAACCATTCGCCCAGGAAAAACAATAATGAAAATTTTTATCCGGCAGATTTAAAATGTTTTCCACCGGTTTTTCCAGCAATTTTTTCCCGCAAAACCAATAGTGGTAGATACAGAATCCATAGATGCCGTATGCCTTTGCCAACTTCATCTGCGCCGACATCACTCCTTGTTCCAATAAATTATAGTAATGATGGCCGAGCGGAACCCTTGGCTGGTTGTGTCCCCAAAACAACGGTTGGGCTGTTTTTACATTGGTCCACTCGGTAAAACCTTTTCCCCAAAAACGATTATTTTCCGGTATCTCGTGATATTGCGGCAGATAAAACGCTAAAGCTTTCATGTGATTTCTTCCTCGCTCTTTGATCGACAAACATTTGGCAGCGCCGATTACAGATAATAGACAACATCGGACAGGGACAGGATATCGGCCTTTGTCCTCCCGCGCAACAGCTCGTAAATCTCTTCATATGCCTGCAGTACTGTCACGACAATAACATCCACCTCCGTATCGATCTCCTCCACGTTTAAAACCGGAATTCCCAGGATTTCTCCCCCTTCTTCCTGATCAATAAAAAATTTTACCGAAAGTCCGGCGCCGCACAATTCTTCGCATAATCTCTGCCCAAAATTGCCGCCGCCGTAGATCGCGATTGTTTTCCAGTTTCTCATGCGAAAAAAATCGCCTAAATCCTTATGGTGATTTTTCAAAAATATCCACTGACATGCCAGCTCATAGTAGCTCTGCATCTTTTTTAGTTCTCTCTTCGTATGGGAAAGTTTACCGGACAATGCCCGATAAAATGTCTTTGCACATAAAACCCCGCACAAATTTAGCAATAGCAGCAGGACAACTGCACTATAGGATGGTTTTCGTTTTTCATATTCCGTATCCGGCTTTTTCATGTATTTACTCTGCCTCCTGTTTCAGGCTGCGGTAGATCAGATCTCCACGGTTCTCTCCGCTCACATCACATGATACCTTTTGCCCAGATTGCACCATTCTCAGAAAATAAGACAATCGAAGATACGCGATCTCCATTTCCGGGAAAGCGCCTTTCAGCCAATCTTTTTGCTTTTCCAGGCATTTTTTTGTATAATCCATGGGCAGGCCATCCAACGCGATATCGTATTTTTTCATGGTTTCCGTTTGCAGATTCAACGCAAAAAAGTATTGTTCTACCGTATGAAAACCGAAAGCGTAATCCCCGTCCTGTTCCAAGACGGAGACTGCGGTGCCTGCTTTATAATCCCCGCTTTCTTTATAATCTTCAAAATTTTGATAGAACTTTTTTCTTTCCACGAATCTATGGTCTGCGCCCAGTCCAAACATCCGTATACCTTGACCGGGAAAAAAGTAAGTAGTGTCCCGATCATATATGGCGCAAATCACGCTGGGCTCCTGATCGGTCCACTCACGGCCGCTGCTATCCGCTTCCAAAATAACAGCGGTTTCAGAGCCTGTCTGAGCCCTTTTGCAGATAAAGCTTTCTCCCTTTTGATTCATCAGCCACAGCTTTTCGTCTGTCATCCGGCAAATCGCTATATACCGTTCCTCCTGTTCTCCACAATGGACGATTCTGATCGATTCCGCTGCCAGATCACATTCCATAAAACCATTGTCTGACGCCAGTAAGAGATATGCCATATGGCCATACTGATAACATTGTCTCCCCAAAATATTGCCTCCGACCGCATAGCTGCAATTCTTCGCCCAATCATCCATGTATCTGACCCGGTCATTTTTCAGATCTACACATAACACCAGAGGCGCGCACAGGGGAAACAGATAGACTTTATCCCCGTATACCGCGCTATTTAAAAACTTATTCATCCGCACTTCCATCGCAGGGAGAGGATAGGTGCGGAATATTCTGCGTTCGGTGTCAAAAACGCATATCTGGGAAGCGCTTCCCGGTATCAGAACGATATCGTTGCCGGCTTTCACCAGGTTATGATACAGGCCCTCAACCGCATCCTCCTGCGGTATTTCGATCTGATATTCCATTTTTTGATTTCTTAGCGAATAGCAGCACAACAGATTATGCCAGTATGGCACAAACCAGATCAAATCCCCCTCCATAGCAACGCCATACGACCAGACATGCTCAAAGCTGCCCAATACTGACACATTCTGTTTCATGCACAGCTTCCCTGTTTTTTCATAGAGCGCTACCAGTGAGCTGCCGTCTCCATAATAGGCGTCGCTGAGCGCCAGCGCCCGGTTCATGTCCGCGCTGTCGTCATAAATCCCCCACCCATCGGCGATATACGAATCACGAATCTTTTGATACTGCTCCCACAGCATCGGCCGCATGGATGTCAGCGTGCTCTCGATCAGCGGGTGCGGCCGCCAGAGCAGCGCGACTTCCTCTCGTTTTTCCCAAAATACCCGTAACACGTCCTGTATTTTGACAAGCATCTGCTCATTGTGCTCCAGCAATGCGGCAATACTTGTATTGTAGAAAATAATTTTTTTCCTCGTCCCGTCCGGTCTCTGTATGATCCTCTTCCACGCGGCCGGAACTTCCAAATCTTCTTTTCGGGTATGTAAAATCCTGTCTACCTTCGGCGAGCCAAGCCCCCGTATTTTTTGCTCCCAGTACTGTCTGCCGGCCTCGTCGGCGCCGGTCATCTCTGTCAAAACATTGATATAGATGTTGCGCATATCCTCCGACTGCACAATGACCCGATCCGCATGTATCACGGCCGGAGTGGTAATAAAGTGTTTGATGCTCTCGATGTCCGCCTGACTGTTCGGGCTGATTTCATCCGTAATATAATATGGTATATACACTAATAAATCTGTATACTGTTTGAGATGGTCCGAATAAAAAAACGGGTGCACGCTGGTCACATAATTGTTATTATCATATGGATTATGTATAAAAATCAGATCGGGATGCATTTGTCCAAAATCAAACGCATCGTATCTTGTGATCGGCACATCAGCGGGAAATAAATCCGCCTCATCATGTATTTCCCGAAAGCTGCCGTCCACATTTTTATCGTAGTAGGGAATCGGTATCACATAGGTCTCACAATCCGAATCTTTGCAGGCCGCGCGCCAAACGCTCTCCAGAGAGTCCCACATCGACGCTTTATAGGGAAGAAATACGGCAACGATACGCTCTTTTATATCGTTTTTGACACTGTTCTCAATCTGAATCAGGCATCTTTTCAAGTCTCTGTTTATCCTGACGGCATCGGCGGACGGCTCGTCTCTTAACTTTTCATGTATCTGATACGTCAACTCACAGTATCGCTCCAGGAAAGAGACGGTCACAAACCCTTCGCCCTCCTCCTGCTCGATCATAGTGCCAAGCTCTATGGCCCCGCACTGGCATTGCTCTAACAAATCCAGGGCGGCGGGAATATTTTTGCTCTCTATGGACTTTTTGATTTGGTGATGCGCCTTGGCCAAAAGCTGGATAAAGCTCTCCGCTTCGCGCTTTTTTGCTTTTCTCATGGTCCCTTCCTCTGTCCTGTGAAATCATCCCGCTTTGCCGCATCGTTCTGTGGTCATGTTTATGCAATCATATATAATATGATATATATACCTTATTTAATAAGCTAAAAGTTTCGATATTAATTCTACTATTATATCGACGAAAAAGCAATATGAAATTAGTGGTTCTTAACAAATCGTGGCGGGAACGGCTACATTTTACACCTATGCCAGATTTCCTAAGATTTTTACTTTATGTAGGTGCGAATTGTAACAGGGAACGTTTCGGCGTTTGCACCCGCGGGCAGATCTTTCACATGTTTTAAAAAAGCTGCCGCCGCCTTTCCCTCCTCAATATTATAGGTATATCCCAGTCCGTTGGCCACATAGACCGTTGTGCGGTCAAACAGATCGCACATGGATAAGACGGCGCTCCACGCCTCTTTGACACTGCCGCCAAAATAGGTTTGCAAATAAGACTGGTATTCCCCCGCTTCCAGCCAGCGGTACAGGTATTTGGCCGACTTGCCGACGCTGACGCCAAAATCCGTCTTTATACCAACTTTCCATGAGAGCATCTTCTCCAATTCCTTGCGCACAACAAAATTGGCCATATCCTGCACATACGGTATCTCCCGGCGCCACAGCCCCTTGGCCAGGTTATTGGTACACCACCAGAATTCATTGACACACGCCCGAAACTGCTGCACGGACGGCCTCTTGACACGGTAGTCCTCATCGGTCGCCTCCGGGATTTGAGGCAATATATGACGCTTGTCCAGCAAAATCCTGCACAGCTTGTCATCGTGGATGTGCTCTTTGGCGTGCGCGGCTGATTCCACATGAAGATCAATCCTCACACCGTCGTCAAACTGCATCAGCCACCCATAGAAATTGTCCTTGTCAGCCGGAAAATCCGGGTTTTCGTCGGGATACTGCATGTAAAGGACCGTTCCAAACTTCGATATCCAGTCTTTCTCCTCGATAAAAGGCTTTGTCTCTGCCACCACATACACGACGTCATAATCCTGAAAGATATCCTTTGGCACATTTTTATTGGTTCTCGACCCGTTCATATACACTGCCAAAATCCTGTCGTCCGCTTCTGCTATATCGAGCAGTAACTGATATATAACCGCTTCGCTGCGCATAGGCTATACCCTCCTCTCGCTTATCGCCCCGAAAAACTCTCACTGCCATATAGGACAGTATAACACAATGGGCCGCACCGCTCAAGCGGCCAGGCAGTTATGAGGGCGACTGCATCATTCTCTGCGGACAAAGCGCCGCAATCTGCCGCTTTACTTCGTTATATGTTCTCGCCGGAATGGGCAGAATGTCGCCGTTGTCGATGACAAGCTCGCGCTCCTTTAGACTTTTGATATGATTGACATTGACAATATAGCCGCGCTGCATACGAAAAAAATGACGCGGCAGTCCCTCTTCCAGAGATTTGAGCGTCCCTCTCCCACGCACTTCCATGTCGCGGCAATGCCAGATCAGATAGTTGTGATTCGATTCTATGTATAAGATTTCGGATTCCCTGAGCATATAAAGATGATCTTCATCACTTTTGACCACGCAAAATACAGGCTCGTCCCGATCGCCGTGTAATATAATGCGTTCTGCCATGCCGTTTTTCATAATCACGCTGATCTCATAGGGATATCCATACACACCGCTGCGGTGGTTTCTTCCTATGACACGAAAGTTGCCATACACCATGCAGCTGATCTTGTCGATGACCTGCACGGCATACTTTCCATGTTCGACCGCGTCCTCTCCCCAAAAATGTTGTTTCAACTTCTTGTGCACCAATTTCTTTTCCGCTTTTTTCGCATAAAACTTATTAATCTGCCAGCCGGTAATCGCAGAGCAAAATGGTAACTCGTCCACACGCCCTGCCACCAGCCTGTCGACCATCAGTTTTACCCTGCGCACCATTTCCATCTCATCCATCCTCTTTTCTCCCCTTTAATCTGCCAGCGTATGAGCTTACAACATTACACTATACAAAAATCAGAAAACTTTCTGCAATTTGGGACAAACGTAGCATCGTGGCGGGATAATTGTCGAATTTTGTCGAATTTTATCCTAAAAAAAATCAAAAAATGCTCGTGCGGCTTGCGCACAAAAAACACCGGAGCGCAGGAATGATACCCATGTTCCGGTGTAAAACCGTATAACGATTCAATTGTCTTCTATTTCTGTTCTTTAAAAATGATCTCGTTGTCATAGGCAAGTCCCAGCTTAGATCTCGCCACATCCTCGATGTATTCCTGCGTCCTAGTATAGCTCTCGAGCTCGGAAAGCTCCTGTTGACGCTCCTGCTGCTGCAATAGCTGCTCCTCCAAGTCAGCCTGCCGCAGCATATATTCTTTATCCTTCTGATACAAATGAAAGATCTGCACCGAAATCACAGCCGCAAACACAAAGACAATGACGCTGATACACATCTTTCCGATATAATTGTTGTCTTTTCTTCTTCTCCTTTTGGCTGCCATAGATTCCTCCCTGAGATACACTGCGCAGATCAATGCTTGCTGATACCTATTTTAAACGCTTTTACCGCTTTTTTCAATTGTTTTTTCAAAAAACCCCCGCCTTTCTTGCCCACACGGCAGAAAGGACGAAACAGGAACGAAAAAATCTTATAGAAAAAGCCAAAAATTTTGCGAAGCACACCGAGTACAGCCCGCAGAACGGCCACATGCAGCCGAATCACCAGTCGACTGAGCAGGCAATAATAGCACAGCATGCCAAGCACGATGCCGCCCAGCGCAAAGCCCCGCACCATGCCGTCATTTTCCTGGTAGAGCATGACAAACACTGCCGCCGTGCACACCATCCAATAGCAGATATCTTCCAACGCAATCCAGACATTTCCGTGCGGGACGATTCTCCGAAATATGCGGAAAATATCATACAAAAAGAACAGGCCGACACCAAGAAGCAGGGAAATCCCCAAAAATACAGCCTCCTGTGTGATGGAAGGATTGATCTGCACTATTTAAACAATCTCCCGAAGAAAGATTCCGCCTGTTTGCCCGCACTCTTGACCTCCGAATAGACCAGGGAATCGATGCGCCCTTCGATATCAACCTCCCCTTTCTCCAGGCTCAGACGGTTGACATGCAGGTCCTGTCCCTTGATCAAAAGCATGCCCAGTTCCGTCTCCAATAAGATCTCCGCCACATCAAAAGACAACACGTCGACCACACCGGAAAACGCGCCGCAGCAGCGATTGACCAAAAGCACCTTGTGCGACTTTGAGGTGGTGTTTTGCCGTTCATCCATAAAAAATTCCTCCCGCCCATATTAATATCTGCAATGCTTCCATTGCCAACACTAATCTATGCGGAAGGATTTTATGTTATGACAAGTATTCAAATAAATCCTTTGCTTCGTCCTTTTTCGTGGTATCCATTATATTTAACACGCGAACGGTCACCGTCTTTGTCCCAAAACCGATCGCTATGATATCGCCCACTTTTACATTTGTGGATGCCTTTGCCGGTTTGTCGTTCACCGTCACGCGTCCCGCGTCACAAGCCTCATTCGCTACCGTTCTGCGCTTAATCAGGCGGGACACTTTCAAAAATTTATCTAATCTCATTGTTATTATTCATTAATCATATCTTTCAATGCTTTGCCTGCTTTAAACTTCGGAGCCTTAGAAGCCGGAATCACCATCTCAGCGCCAGTCTGCGGATTTCTTCCTGTCCGCTCCGCTCTCTCGGATACTTCAAATGTGCCAAATCCGACTAACTGGATCTTCTCGCCTTTCTTTAATTCCTCTGTAACCACGTCTGTAAACGCCTTTAATGCCGCCTCAGCATCCTTTTTACTTAATTCAGTCTTCTCAGCCATAGCTGCTACTAACTCTGCTTTGTTCATGTTAAAAATTCCTCCTCTGGATTTTCAAAATAGTTTTTGAGGCTCTCGTAAAACCTACTTCATTATTTATACTTGTTTTCGGCCTGTTTGTCAAGAAAAATCCCCACAAATGCTGGAAATATAGGATTTTTTTTGTTTTTTTATTTTTTGGTCCACAGTTTAAAAAAATTATGCTATACTTAGGTACAAATTGTACGAACCAACGCATGGCGGGAACCATTTTTGCCGGATATTTCCGACGCGCGAACCGTACATTCTAAACTACAAACGCGCATCACGCGTATACACATGGGGGAAGATGATGAAAAAGGAAAACAAAGAACTTGCCAGACAACGGCGCGCGGCTGAGCGCGAAAAAGCGGCCAAACGCGCGGCCATCAAACGCAGCCTGATGATTTGGATACCGATCGTGCTGGCGGCAGCCGCCGTCGTAATCACTATCGTCGCCATCGCGACCTCGGGAAACAACGCTTCCACGGGTGACGCCAAGGATGCCAATGGCGGCGATTACGACACAGAGCTTTCTTCCGACGGGGCAGAGGGCAGCGATGCTACTTTAAACAACACGCCGGGAACCGTGGTCTCTGACGGGGATATCGTAAATATCGACTACACCGGCTACATCGACGGCGAAGAGTTCTCCGGCGGCAGCACCAGCGGCTTTGGCACTGATTTGGAGATTGGCTCCGGCAGCTATATCGAAGGCTTCGAGGAGGGCATCATCGGCCATGAAGTCGGAGAAACATTCGATCTCAACCTGAAGTTCCCCGACGACTATTGGAGCGAAGAATTTGCCGGCAAAAACGTAGTGTTCAACACGACGATAAACGGCATCTACGAATAGAAGCCAGCCTCGGTATCTACGGCGCAGCGCCTTTAGGCTTCGCTGCGCAGCGGCGGACGGCCCATGGCAGCAAGAGCAATAACAGGCCGACAGCCGAAAGAGCGATGCCGGCCTTTAACCCCGGCGTCAGATAGGACAGCGCAATCCGATGGCTTCCGGCGTCGAGCGGTATCGCCAGATACATTTTGTTGCCTTTTAACGCCTTCGTCTTTTGCCCGTCTACATAGACGCTCCACCCCTTGGAGTAGGGCAGGGAGATACAGAGGATTTTGGGCTCTGGCAAATCGATTGTGCCGCTGATCTCATCCGTGCCGATCAGGACATCGCGCAGTACATCCTCCCCGAGCGCTGCGATTTTTTCCCCGTAGCGCTCCATGGGGCGGCAGGAGATGAGGATATCATCAAAAGAGTAGGTTCCTTTTGCCGGAAACGTGATCTCGATCTGTTTCTTCGCCCGCTCGTCATAGCCAAAATTAATCAAGAAATCATGGCGGTTGTTATAGTTTTTATGCTGCGGCGTATAAAACGTAAGATTTTTGGAGATCGCCTCATATTCCGTATTTAAAGCCTTGCATCCAATCACGATCTTCGTGTTATTCTTGCTTTCAAAGTGAAGATTCCGAAACGTCATGCTGGTCTCAGCGCCTGAAAGCCCTTCCAATGTCAACGTCACTTTGGCGTGATTCTTTTTTACGACAAACGTATTCTTTTCTTGCTTCACATTTTTCCCACAGGTAATCTCAAAAGGCACATTCTGTGCGACAGGCTTTAATTCCGCTTCTTGAAAGCCTGCGGGGATTTCGTCCAACACAATGCCGTCAAGCAGGGCGTCTTCTTTTTGCGCAGGCGCAAGCGCGTCAAACGTACCGGCGTCAATCACGCCGCTGTAGGTGTAGCCGAGCGGCAGTGCATACTGGTTTTCATAGACAATATAATTCCCGTGCCGGGACGTTTCCACAAATCCATAAGGACAGAGGGAGTGGCTGGCATCGGCATCCTGTTCCGTGACAAAATACCGGACGCAGGCAAGCGCGTTTAACGCAGTGCGCTCGTCAAGCTCTCTGTAGTTGTATGCAGAATTTGTCAGCAGCGAAAGGCTCGCGCGGTAATCGGTAATGGCGCCATTGTCCAGGCTCCACTGATAATCGGTGGAGGAGATGCCTGCGTTTAGGGAGGCATTGTGGAAAAAAGCGGTAAAATTGGCCGAATAGCGGTAATAATCGTTCTCATCCTTTGGCGCCGCGCGCAATACCGCAGCCGTCTCCCCGGAGAGGAACTGCTTGTTGGCCAGCTTCTTTTGGTCAACCGTTGAGTAAATACTGATATCCGAGATCAGATGATAGTCAATAAAACCGTTGCACCCGATATTGAGCACGATCAGCAAGAGAAAAAGCTGCTGCATCCTCCGAGCGCCAAAACGCGCGCCTGCATCCCCGCTCTGCGCCCGGCGCCGGCGGATGTACAATGCCGCCACGCCCGCATAGGCAAACAACAGGATACCGATCAGCAACAACGCGTTTTTGCGGTCAAACGAGACTGCCAGGATACCGTAGGCGGCCAAAAGCGCGGCCAATGCGAGCAGCGTTTTTCGTCCGGCAGCAAAAAGATCATCCCAGACGGCGACTAAGATATAGGCGATGAGAAAGCTGTAGCCCCATACCCAGCGGTTACTCGGGTAGGCAAACCCGTTGAGCGCATAACCGGCCGCCGGGAACAGCAAAAAAAAGGTTGCCATAAGGACGCCTATTTTTAAAGCGGTATATTTTTTGCGCAGCAGGAACAAAAAAAACATCGCCAAAAGGGCAATGGAGACGTATTCCAAATAAGTCCAGGAGGGCGCGGCGGAATTAACCTTACGCAGCAAAAAGTTGGACAGGCAGGTTTTATAAAATTCCATGTTGTACAACAGGTTCAAGCTGAACTGACTGTCGGCGCGCTTGTCGCTTGCGAGCAGCAAAAGCACCGGCAGCAGGATCGCAGCGCTTATCAGCAAGCCGTAGGCGGAATAGACAAAAAGGCGCACAATCGCACCGGCAATTTCTTTTATTTGCCTCCAGCCGTAGATGGCAAAGACGCGGAACACAACATAGATCACCGCCAGCACCACTAACATGTAAAAAAAGTAAAAATTGCTGACCGCACTCAAGGCCACAGTGGCAATCAACAGTCCCGGCTTTTGTTTTTTCAGTACTTTCTCGATGCCAAGAAGCAAAAGGGGAAAGTAAATCATGGGCATGACAAAAAACGGATGGCGGTAGGCCGCTATCATGGCATAACCGCTAAACGCATAAACGATCGAGCCGGCCAAAACGGCACAGGCATTTTTCTGTTTCATGCCAAAACAATAGCAGGAAAATGATAGCCCTGCCAGATAGATGCGAAAGACACAGAGAAAATTGTAAAAATATCCCATGAACTTGTCGGGCACAAACACAGACAGCAGCGTGAGCGGCTCCCCGATCGCATAATAGTGAAGCGTCGAGAGTATGTCGCTACCGTAGCCAAGGCTGTAGCTGTAGAGCGGTATCTCCAGCCTGTGCTCAAAAATCAAGGTCTTGACAATATCCTGCAAATAATTGGAATAGTACAGCAGCGCCGTGTAGTGCTGTTTTAATCCGTCCACCTTCCAAACCAGGGATTTGCCATGCAGGACAAAATAACCAAAAGTGACGCCGAATAAAAAGAGCGCCACTATCGTATAAATCAGAACATATTTTGGATAGGACAGCCGGCCGGATTCTCCCTCCCGACTGTCCCGGCAAGTCAGAAAATGCTTCATAATCATCCTTTCACCCGGTGCACGGTATCACTCACGCTTCGTCACTGCCGCCGGAAAACTTTTTGCAAATCTGCGAGGTGACCGCGCGGGCAGGATGCTTCAACTTGGACTTTAAGTCTCTGACTTCCTTTTTGAGCTTATTGTTTTCTTTCATCAGATGCATGCCCAGCACCCCGGCAAAGCGGATGACGTCCTCGAGCATATAAGCATTGTTCGGCTCCCATTTGCCGCGGTCCTCCATGGTCATGTCAAACAGCTCGTCCTCGCCGAAAAACTCCTGCGCAACCTTGCGGTTGCAGTCTTCATAGTCTTTCATAAACAAACGCGCCTCGTCCGGCGTGAGCACTTCGCTCGAATACAGCGACGCGCTCGGCGTATCGGAGCACTCAAGCAGCACGTCCCGCAAAATCTTCTGGTACTCCACATTGTTGGTTTTGGAAAGCCCGTTTAAAATGCGCTTGATCTCCACCGCATTGCCGGACAATCTGGTGTTGCGCACCTCCTCGGTTATCACATAGTCGTCGCTCCACGGTATCCCGGTCGCGTAAAAGAAATCCTGAAAAATATTGCCGCCATAGAAGTTCTGCGGCTCAAAACGGCGCACAATGACATTCTCGCGCCCCACCTCCTGCACAATCTTGTCCAGCTTTTTGTCGTAGGCAAGCCAGGCGTCCATTTTCATATTCTTGCAGAAGTCCTCGAAATTGTAAGGCGTCACCATCTGCGGCGCCTTCACATACTGGTTCCAAATGGAAACGGCCATCAAATCCTGCCGCCTCAAATAGACGACCACTTTGACCACAAATCCCGCCTCTTTGGCCTCGCGGGTAACTTTTTGCAAAACATCCTTGTGGCCCAAAGACAGATCTCTCCAAATCGCCTCATCCGAGAGAATCACGGTGTCATATGTCTCAAATTGTTTCTTTATCATGGCAATACATGCCTGAAAATCCTTCTCCTCCTCTTCGAGCAGGCGATTGCCGTCCTTATCCCGAATCGTGGCTTCGAGCATATGCCCGTTTTTGGCCTTTGAGACGAACGGATACGCCTTTGGGCTCTTGGGATAACAATATCCGCGCTGCTTTAACAGCTCTTCATTTTCCCGGCAGAAGAACTGGATGGAAGTCGTACCTGTCTTCGCCGTCCCGATATGCAAAAAAAGTGTTTTCATAGTTTATTTTTCCTTTCGCTTATTGTATACGATCATTATTACACCAAAATAGTCCCTTTATTCCGCCGGCAGATCGCCCAAGAGCCCGGGCGGCAGCAGCGAACCCATTGTCACGGTCAAGTCAGGCGAGGGCTTCAACCACTCAAAAATGCTGGTGAGCTGTTTTTGGAACTGCTCTTCGTTCTGCGTCAGCTGATAGAGCTTCGCCGTGTTGATCGCATCGCTGTTGGCCCGGTGCTGCATACCGTCAAAGGTAAGTCCGGCGCCCGTGAGCGCCTTGTCCAAGGCGATACTCTGCTCGATGCCGATCAACTCGCCAAATACTTTTTGGAAATCAATCCAGTGTGTCAGCAGATCTTCCACGCGCTGACTGATGCAGGATTTCAGGCGACATTCCTTCTCGAGCTGCGCGTGGTCGGACATACTCCAGGAATATACCGTCGTCTCCTCATCCCCAATCCAAGCCAAGAATTCCGCCATCACTTCCGCAAACGGCCTGGCCTCGGCCACATCCTCGTTGGTGATATGGGTCAGTTCACTGATCTCTTTCTCAATACTTCCATAAGCCGGGTGAATGTAGGAATCATATTCGTCCACAATTTCATCTCTGTCGTTTAACTTCACTGCACCGATTTCTATGATCTCAAATGGGGTGATTTTACGCACCGCCTCATTTTGCTTGTCAATCCCACAAAACTCAAGATCTATAAATATTTTGTTCATGCGCCATTCACCCATCCTGTTTCTTCCAATTCTTAATATAATGTCATTGTAGCATGTTTTGGGCTTGCGTGCAATGCTTAGGCAATGCGGCGCTGCATCAGCAAAGCTGCACCATCAAATCAATGATTCATGATTGCTCGCCGCGCACCGTGATCTTTGTTAAATCAGGATTTATTTTGTCTTTTTCAAGTATCAGCTCGCCGATGCTATCCGCCGTGATCGTGCCGCCGCCAGGATTCATCACACTGCGGATGCCGGAACAGATATCCGCCTCCACGGTTGAGTATTCAAACGCCAGCGTCGTGTTTAAGAGCTTACAATTGATCATACGCAGGTTATTGATGTAGCACATCCCCTGCAGGCTCTCGACCGTGCAGTCAACCAATGTCAGATTCTTTGAATTCCAGCCAAGGTATTCGCCGGATATCATGGAATCGTAAACTGTGACATTCTCCGTATTCCAGAACGCGTCGCGCGACAAAAGCGTTGCGTGGTGTATCTCCATATTTTTAACGCCGTCAAAAGAATAATTTCCGGCCAGCTTGAAATCGTTCAGTTTCATGTTTTCGCAATTCATCGCAAAATAGTCGCCTTTTGCCGTCACCCGCTCCATCTCTACATTTTTACAGTGCCAAAATGTCTCCTGGGCATTGGTAAACTGTACATTTTTTAAAGTTACGCCGTCGCAGCGTCGAAAATTCTTCGGCGCCTCAATCAGCGCGTCGGCAACCGAGATATCGTCTGTGTACCATACCCCGGCCCTGGCCATGTCCCACCAGGTACAATTGCTGACGCGGATATGCTTACAGTACCACAGGGGATACTTCCACTGAAACATACTGTCATAAATATCAATATCCTCACATTCTTTGAGCGGCGATTCCCCGTCTGTAAAAATCGTGTCGCGTATTTCGAGATTTTGTCTCATATAAAGCGCGCGCTCGCCGGTCAAAAATCCCTGTTCTATCTTTTCCTTACTCATTTCTTCCTCCAAATTTCCTCGTGAATTTCCTCATTTCATCGTTCAAATATCACTTTTTATCCTGTTCTATGCACAAACCACCGATCATAAACCGTCGTTGCCCTTCCGATTATAACATGCCCTCTATGGCTTTCCGCGCTTGTTGTAGCTCTCATAAATCCTGCGATATTTTCTCTTATCTTTTTCCTCCTGCTCCTTCGCAGAAGTCCCCTCATAAACGGGCATTTCTTCCAGCACCTGCCGATAGGTGTAGCACTCCGCTTTTCCCCCGGGGCAGATCTGGCGCCTTAGGGCATCAAATAGCGACTGATACACGCTCATCACGTACGCATCCCGCTTTTCAACCCCCTGTTCCATCGCCCGTTCCATTCGATCGACAACGGCCTGTGGCGTCAAGCCTTCTACCTCCACAATGCGGTCTTCATACCCTATGCTTTTATAAAATCCCTTTACTTTTACGTTCCAGACGATGCCAATCGACGGAACCTTTAAGGCAAATGCGATAATGCTTGGGTGCAGCCGGCAGGAAATCACTGCGTCGTAGGAAGATATGCGGCTTACAAGCTTCTCAGGTGAATTCATATTAAATATGCAATTCTTTTCTTTCACACCGTACTGTCTTATTAATTTGTCAAGAAAGGCTTCATCGCTAAAGTGTCCGCTTGTGAGCAGCTCATAGCGATATCCCCTTGCCTGTAACTCTTTTATCAGTGCAGCCCAAAAATCGGCGGCCTGCCCGGCGGAAAAGTCAAGCTTATTCGCCTTAAAACCATTGTCCCGCAATATAAAAATACCAATTACTTTTTTCTGCTTTCCCTTTTTGGGCAAAAGAAACGGTGCAAACACATGATCGGAAAAGACAGCCGGATCTGATACCTTGCCAATCGCCATCTGCTCATTTTCTTTAAATTTTTCCAGCATATCAAAATCGTCCCTGGTCGTAATCTGTTTTACGCAGTCGAGATTTAATGCCGCTTTCAAGCGCTGGCATTTGACATTTTCCTCCTGATACCGTTCCAGGCCAATCGCGGAAAATATGACCGGTTTTTGCTCACGCTGTGCCAATTCCAGCATCACGGCCGTCCTCTCATAGAAATTTTGATATAGATAATTAAACATCGGCGCCCCGCCAAACACAATGATATCCGCATTCCCTATGGCTCGCCGCGCCGCATCTAACAGCTTATCATCCCTGGTGGCCACATATTTTTTGGATACAATCGAGGCCGACCGGCTGCTGATCTCATACTCTGTTTTTTCTAACCCCAGATTTTTCATCACACAGCGCAACAGGGAAATATCACATGCTTCTATCACCTGGTCCCCGACATTATCTGAATCCCGGTTCGTCAGCAGCAAAATATGAATCAAACGGCCACCCTCTTTTTCTTTTACTTCCCGGGGACGATTGCCATCGCGACTCTCAATATCTCTAGTTCTAATTTTGCTTTTTATTTTTCTCCAAATAACAGAAACCTTCATATGCCCCCTTTCCGTCATCCCGTTGTTGCAATACCACGAAAACCCGGATTATAATCCGGGTTCCATGTCGTCCATATTCACTTCCATCCCCAGCTTCACATCCGGCTTTACCTTTTCACCGTGAAAATCCGAGCCGGCCGTGGCAATCAGGCCAAGCTCCTTCGCCAGATTAAGATAGTGCGCGGTCTGCTCGCCGTTATGTTTGCCGTAGTGACATTCCAGCCCATCAAGGCCATGCTCTTTGCAGCGCAAAATCAGCTCACGCTGCTCCTCTAAGGGCATGTGCAAAAGTCCCGGATGGGCGAGCACCGCCTTACCGCCAGCGGCATGAATCAGGTCTATCGCCTCACAGGGCGTCGGCAGCTTGCGGTCGGTCGCGCTGTGAAATTCCGGCGTGTCCAGATATTTTTTAAACGCCTCTTTTCGCTCCGCCACATAACCATGCTTTTGCAGATACGCCGCAAAATGCGGCCTGCTGATGTTGGCCCCCGCGGCGATTTCCAATATTTCATTCCAATCGACGGCAATGCCGATTCCGTTTAAATAATCGCACACGCGTCTGCCGCGCCCCTCCCGTTCTTCGGCAAACGCTTCGCACTGTGCGACAAGCGCTCTGTTCGTCTCGTCAATGTGATAACCGAGCATGTGAATTTCTTCTTTATAAAATGTGCTGATCTCAATCCCGGCGATCATGCGGATACCCAGCGTTTGGGCTGCTTCTCTTCCCTCCGCAATCCCCGCAACCGTATCGTGATCTGTGATCGCAAACACAGACAATCCCAACTGCGCCGCTTTGGCGGCAATCTCCGCCGGCGTGTACTGCCCGTCCGACGCGGTGGTATGAATATGCAAATCCAGTTTCATCCTTGTCCTCTTCTATCGCTCACTCTATTACCTGTTCCATAATGCGGTTGACGCACTCATCGACGGAAAGCACTGACGTATCCAGACTGATCTGCGGCCGCTCCGGCGCTTCGTACTCGCTCGTGATTCCCGTGAAATGCGCAATCTCTCCTCTTCTCGCCTTTTTGTAAAGGCCCTTGACGTCTCTCTCCTCGCACACTGCGAGCGGCGTATTGACATAGACCTCGACAAAATCCTCTCCGATAATCTCCCGCGCATTGCGGCGGTCCAGCCTAGTCGGCGAGATAAAGGCCGTGATCACGATCAATCCGGCATCGTTCATCAGCTTGGCAACCTCGGCGATACGCCTTATATTTTCGATGCGGTCGCTCTCCGTAAACCCAAGGTTTTTGTTGAGCCCCATGCGGACATTGTCGCCGTCGAGCAGCATCGTGTGCTTACCCATGGAAAACAGCTTTTTCTCCAGTGCGTTGGCAATGGTGGACTTGCCGGCGCCGGAAAGTCCGGTCAGCCAGATCGTCTTTGCCTTCTGTCCGATCTGCGCCTCGCGCAGCTCACGGTTTATATCCATGTTATGCCAGGTCAGGTTGTTGTCCCTGGAAATAATTTTTTTCACGACGCCGCAGGCGGAAGTCATATTGGAGATACGGTCGATCAAGATCAGGCTTCCTAACTCCCTGCTGTTTGCAAACAGGTCAAATACAATCTTGCTGCCCACGGAAATCTCACAGTGCGCGATCTCGTTCTTCGTGATGTAATCCGCCGGCACTTCGGCGCCCGTATTGACGTCAATCTGGTACTGAATGTTCATGACGGTTGCCGGAACCGTCTGTGTTCCGAGCTTCAGCAGGTAATTGCGGCCCTTGATTAAGCGGTCGTCATCCATCCAGAGAATATCCGCCTCAAACATGGAACCGACATAGCATGTCGCGTCTTTTGTCAGCACGCAGCCGCGCGAGACGTCAATCTCTTTATCGAGCTGAACGTTGACGGCCTGACCGCTCGACGCCTTCTCTACCTGCTCCATGCCGTTATAGATCGATTTGACATGCGCCTCTTCCCCGCTCGGAAGCACGATCACTCTGTCGCCCGCGCTAACGCTGCCGACAGCAATCTCTCCCTGAAAGCCGCGGAACGTATGGTTCGGGCGGCACACCCTCTGGACCGGAAGGATAAACGAGGCGTTTTCCACGTCCTCATGTATCTCGACATTCTCGAGATAGGCAAGCAGGGTTTCCTTTTTGTACCACGGCATATTGGAGGACTTGACGGTAATATTGTCGCCGATCGTCGCCGAAACCGGTATGATTTTTAACGTGTCATACTCAAACTCCGACATCAGTATGCGGATATCTTTTTTTATCTTCTCAAAACGCTCTTTGTCATAGCGAACCAAATCCATCTTATTGACCGCGAACACAAAATGGCGAATCCCCATCAGCGCGCAGATGCGGGCATGGCGTTTCGTCTGAATCAAAACGCCCTGGCTTGCATCGGTCAAAATCACGGCCAGTGAGGCAAAGGACGCGCCCACCGCCATATTTCTGGTGTACTCTTCATGCCCCGGCGTATCCGCGACGATAAAGCTGCGGTTTTCCGTCGAAAAATAGCGGTATGCGACGTCAATCGTAATGCCCTGCTCGCGCTCCGCCATCAGACCGTCAAGCAACAGCGAATAGTCTATATTGCCGTCGACGGAGCCAAGCTTGGAATCGAGCTCGAGCGCTTTTTTCTGATCCGCGAAGATCAGCTTCGCGTCGTATAACATATGCCCGATCAATGTTGATTTGCCGTCGTCTACGCTACCACATGTAATAAATTTTAATAATTGACCTTTCATATTAGAAATAACCCTCTCGCTTTCTTTTCTCCATGCTTGCAGAACCGCTGTCCGAATCGATGATGCGGCTGGTGCGCTCCGACTCCACGCTCGCTAGCGTCTCCGCGATAATCTCTTCGAGCGTGTCCGCCTCCGACTCTACGCCTCCGGTCAGCGGGTAACAGCCGAGCGTGCGGAACCGCACTTTTTTCCTCTCGATCTTTTCCCCCGGCAGAAGCTTCATGCGGTCGTCATCGACCATGATAATATTGCCGTTTCGCACGACAACCGGACGTTCCTTGGCATAATAAAGCGACACAATCGGAATGTTTTCTCTCTGAATATACTGCCAGATATCCTTTTCCGTCCAGTTGGAAAGCGGAAACACGCGTATGCTCTCGCCCTGATGAATCTCTGTGTTAAACAGCTTCCACATCTCCGGGCGCTGCATCTTGGGATTCCATGTATGGTGCTCGTCCCGGAACGAAAAAATGCGCTCTTTGGCGCGGGACTTTTCCTCATCGCGGCGTCCTCCGCCGAATGCCGCCGTAAAACCGTACTTATCAAGCGCCTGCTTTAGGGCCTGCGTCTTCATAATATCGGTGTAGGCAGAACCGTGATCAAACGGGTTAATCCCCTGCCTGACACCATCCTCGTTGATGTACTCAATCATCTCCAGATTAAGCTCTTTGGCGGTTTTATCACGGAACTGAATCATTTCTTTAAATTTCCATGTCGTGTTTACATGCATAAACGGGAAAGGCGGCTTTTCCGGGTAGAAGGCTTTCAACGCCAGATGCAGCATAACGGAGGAATCTTTGCCAATCGAATACAGCATGACCGGCTTCTCGCACTGCGCCGCCACTTCACGCATGATATAGATTGACTCCGCTTCCAGCTTGTCCAAATGATCCACTTTTTTACTCTCCTCTCGTATCTATCCAATAATGTTTTATTATATCCCTAAAAAATATTATTATCATTATAGCATTAAAATATCATGAAACACAAGCAGAAAAGGTAATATTTGGCAATTAGCGGTAACAGTTCAGCTCAGGACTTTGCACATTCCTGCTGACAGTTCGGGTTCCTTCAGCTATTTCATACATTTTTCTTCTCTCTCAGTTTTCTCACATCCAGCATATCAAGACCGGCAGCCAGTTCCACAAGTTCCGCCTGCAGACAGAACAAGTTCACCGCTGTAGTAATAAATTCCAGTATTACATTGAGGGCAATCGTGACCGCTACAGCCTCCATGGGAATTTTAAGCTGGACAAACAAAATCGTATAACAGGTCAGCGCACCGCCGGGAATAGGAGGCGCCGCCACCGCAAGCACAATGGTAATAAGGCAGGCCGTAGCCAGCCACACCGGAGAAACCGTCACACCATAGATTTCAGCCATACAAAATCCCACCGCCAGAAACATAATGGAAACCCCCGGCATAAAGATAACCTGCCCTAAAGGAATACCAAAATTAACTATCTTTCTGTCAATTCCAAGGTCTTTTTCACAGCACTCCATATTCACCCCAAATGCGGCAGAAGAAGATGCCGTGGTTAACGCAATCAGAAAAGTGGGCATCATCTTTTTCAGCAATACCCGGAGCTGCACCTTCCTCCTTGTGCATACTAGCACAAGATACACTGCCAGAAGAACAGCATCCCCCATAAGCATTACCAGAACCACCTTATATGCAGGAAGAAATACCGAAAAGTTGTTCCCCAGTATCATATTTAAAATGCTGCCGAACACAAACACGGGAACAAAAGAACTGACTGCCTCCATAATAAACTGTATAATATAATTGGACTGTTCCACAAAGGCCGCGGCAATCGTAGCTTTATTACCCAGAATCAGCATTGCAATTCCGATTAAAACTGCCACAAAAATAATCTGCATAGGATTCCCTTCTGTAAAGGGCGTAAAGAAGTTGCCTGGTACAATATCCAGAACCATTTGAAACAATTCAGAAAAATCAAACT
>CANONN010000009.1 GCA_947567625.1 uncultured Roseburia sp.
GCGTTGTAATTTTTGCTTGCAAAATCATGAATGAAATGATAGCACAAGGCCGGTTATTTTCACAACCGAGTGGATAGATAAAGAGGAAAGAAACGGGAAAGAGGAGAGTATATGGAGTTAAAATGGGCGGCGGTTGTCACGATAGGGATTTTGCTGGCTGTTATGTGTATTTTGCTGGCCGTCGTATTTATAATATGGCTATCTTCCTTAGACTGGACATGGGAATCTGCAAGCAGGCGCGCAGGCAGGCATGGAGAGAAAATTGCGGCGGAAATCATTCGCCGGGTTCTTAGGGAAGGTGATTATCTGCTCACGAATATAGAAATAACATATGATGGCAGACAGGCAGAGATGGACTGCATCGTTGTCAACAGATTTGGGATATTTATTTTCGAGGTCAAGAATTACAGCGGCCAGTTGGTGGGAGATGAAGATGATTATGAATGGCAGAAAATAAAAATCACGAATTCGGGAAACATGTATGCAATGCAGGTGAAAAATCCAATCAGGCAGTTAAAAAGACAGGTTTATCTGTTGGCGCATTATATTCAGAGTCATCGAATTAAGGTATGGGTGGAAGGGTATGTCATTTTGCTCCATCAAAACAGCCCTGTGAACAGCGGGTACATTATTTCCAGCCTTTCGGATATTGACAGGGCGGTTCATACGGAAGGGAAAAACCATCTTCGTCCTAATGAAATAGAACAGATTATTGCGCTGTTGCAGCGGGATGTGGATCAATCATAAGTTAGATCAATTTTAATAAAGATTTTTACCCATAGACACAAGATTTTTACAGCCCCTTCCAATATGTTTAAGTTCTCATTATGTTGTTGTCTGGAACAACTCTTTTTCGATTTCTCTTATTTCTTAAATTGACAAGTCTGGAAAATAATCTGCTATTTCATTCACTGTTAATTTTCCTTTCTGTAACATTCTTCCTATTGCTTTTTTTGCTGCCTCCATTTTCTCACTCTCCACATAAGCACGCATTACCTGTTCTTCATCAAACAATGTCATCATCATGTCAACAACCTCCTTTTCCCTGCTAGATAAATACTCTTTCAGAACATCCCTGTCTTTACAGATGTGGATTGTATTGGTAACTGCTTCCCTGGTCCGTCCATATAATTTCACCTGCTCGTCATATACTTTTGTAAAGGTGACATATTTTGGTAACTTGACTTTTTTACTGCCGTAAAGGTTATCGTTTCTGCGTTCAAAATACTCATGATAGGATTGCACCAGATACATCAATGCCCGGATAATGATATTCATCGTCCATGTGGTCTGAGCCTCCGTCAGAATCATAATTTTGTCTCCTACTGTGAATCCCAAGTCATTCTAGCACGCATCCACTAATATGTTTTTAATCGTGATGTCCTTCAGTTCATCTTCCGTAGTTTCTGTATCTTCCGGGTGGAGCGCCCGGTATAACTGAATCAGGTATTTTTTGTCTTGAAATAAATTCATAAAAAGGCTATCTTTAATCGTATATTATGCAATATCTGTTTTTTCCATTCATTCTTCCTTTCAACCCCGTCTTTTCAGCAGGGAAATAAGCAAGTTATTTTAGTTTCATTATACAGAAAAACCATCCTATATTCAAAGGAGATTCCTCGCTTGTTCATTAGATGTCACCGTTTCCAAGCCTGACACATTTTCCATCAGTAACACAATTTCTGACACTAAATTTTTGCTAATTTACGCTTTTTTATGAGAGAAGATGAAAAGACAGAATGCCGGAAAGCCCCATGAATAGGCGCTTACGGCACTCTGCATGGACCAATGAAAGCCACACCATAAGAAGTATAGGAGAATCGTCATTTAATGGTTGCATTGCTCTGCCAAAGCCTGGTGATACGATAAAATCCGGGAAAGCTACCTATCGTTCACTTCCTAAATCTGTTTATAAGTTCGGTTCTATAAAATGCACAGCCGAGTTATCCCAATATTTTTTATAAATTCGACTCTCATTCCCATCAAGATTAAGCTGGTAAGCCCGAAATGTTACCAAAAAGTTTTTTGGCAGCCATTGTTCTTCATAAGAATATTGGTATTTCATTCCTACCTTTTGCATTACGCCGCCGCTTCTGGGGTTGTTCCTGTCATGCGTTGCCGTAATATACGGCAGACCATCTTTTTTCACTTGTTCTATCACCGCTATCCCTGCTTCTGTAACAATTCCCTGATGCCAAAACTCCTTGCGAAGCCCATATCCGAAATCGTGATGTTCTTCCATATCGATATTTATGTAGCCGATAGGATCATTATCCTCTTTCAGACAGATCGCGTAGGCGTACCCCTGTGGCTGGGCATATATTGAAGCGTATCTTTCCTCATAAAATTTCCTGGTTTCTTCCAGGCTTTTTACCGGATACCAGGGCAAAAACTGATTGACTTCCTCGTCTTGAAGTATAAGAAACAGTGCTTCCATATCCTGTTCCGTAAATTTTCTTAAAATCAAACGCTCTGTTTCTAAGGTAGGCGTGTTCATTTGTTTTTCCTCCATAACTTGTAACTATGCTTCTACTATTTTCTTCCCCGCTGTGGGCTTGGATTTTCTGCAAGTCCGATCAAATTCATATATAAAAGCGGATAGGGATTGCCTTGCTCGTCATGGTCTGTCCGTTTGTAAACATGAAACCCCATATGCTCATAAAATCCTTTCGCAAGCGGGTTCTGTTCATTGACTGTCAATTCGTTGACGGAATAGTATTCAATGCCGTATTGGATGAGCTTTCTCCCCAGTCCTTTTCCCTGTTCTTCGGGCGCAATAAATAGCATTTCAAGTTTTTGCCCCTCAATCCCCATAAACGCAACCGGACAGCCCTCTTTGTTTTCGACAATCATCAAATGTGCAATTCCATTTAATGCCTGTGGGATATACGTTTTGATTTCTTCCACTTCGTTCTCTGACAAAAACAGATGCGTTGCCTTTACGGATTTTTCCCAAACAACGATTAACTGTTCTAACAGTGACAGGGTTGGTTTCGCAACTTCGATAATTTTCATTTGTTCCTCCGTAAATTCCAGCTTGATTCCCATTTGTTCTATTGCGAAATTTTTAGACTAAAAAACTGTCAGCGAACCGTTATCCCCGATTCCCGAGCTCTCGTGCAGCACATAATCCGCGTCGATAAAGATGGCTTCCGCGTCCGGCAGCGATTCAATCAGCTCCATACCTCTATCCACGCCAAGGGCAAAACAGATGGTGCTCAGGGCGTCCCCGTCCACCGAATCGGTTGTGATGATGGAGACGCCGAGCAGCTCATTGTCAATCGGATACCCGGTAGAGGTGTCCAGCAGATGATGGTAGAGCGTATCGTCCACTTTGAAGTACCGCTCATAGATACCGGAGGAGACCACGGTCTGGTCGGCGATCTTGACCGCGGCAATCGAGGAGCCGTCGTCGGCAAATGGCTTTTGCAACCCGATATTGTAGGGGGAGCCGTCCGGCTTTTCGCCGATACACAAAACATTTCCGCCCAGATTGATGTGACCGCTGGTGACATGGTGTTCTTTGAGGTAGGCTTTCATCTTGTCGGCAATGTAGCCTTTGGCGATGCCGCCAAGGTCGATACGCGAGTCGGGATTGCGCAGAGATACTTCGTTTCCGTCAATGACGATATTGCGGTAATCCACGGTGGCGAGGGCAGTGTCGATCTCGCTTTTGGCCGGAACCATAGAGGCGTCCGTCTCGTTCAACAGGGCTTTGGTCGAAATGTTCCATAAATCTGAGAGCTTTCCTATGGTAACGTCAAATATTCCGTCGCTGAGTTCGCTGTAGTAAATGCTCTTTTCCAGCAATTCAATGGTTTCCTCGTGCACCGTGACAGCCCCGCCCGCCGCCGCATTGATTTTGGAGATATCACTGTCGGGAATTGTGTTGGAAAAATAGCTCTCGTATTTTGCGGCGAGCGCAAAGCAGTCCTCCAACAGAGCTTTGTGGGAACTGCCGTAGAGAGTGATCGTGATAACCGTGTCAAAATAAAAGCCCGATTTTTGAAGCTGTGTATTGGGATTGCCCGGGGAGCAGCTGTCCACAAGCGGACAGAGCAGGGTTAGAATCAGAAACGTCGCGAGTAATTTTTTGCGTGACATAGTAATCTCCATTCTAAATTTCAAAATATTGGTATTCTCCCATGTTACAGGATTTCCCCGATAATTTCAACATTTTCGCAAAGTTTAGATAAATCATTTTGCCATTTTAAGCAAGATGTGATAAACTGGGAAATGGAATTTTTTCATTTTTCAGCATGAAAGAAACGGAAAGGCTGGTTCATATACATATGGAACAGAAAGAATTTGATTTTCAAAAAAAGAAGCGGGTTGTGGTAAAAATCGGTTCGTCCTCTCTGATGTACGAGGAGACGGGGAATCTCAATCTGACGAAATTGGAGCGCCTGGTGCGGGAGTTGTGCAACCTTAAAAACCGCGGCATAGACGTGTGTCTGGTGAGTTCCGGCGCGATCGCCGTGGGACGGCAGTCGATCGGGCTTGTCGAGCGGCCAAAGGGCATTTCCGAGAAGCAGGCGTGCGCGGCTGTCGGGCAGGCCAAGCTTATGATGGCCTACCAGAAATTGTTTGGAGAATATAATCAGATGGCCGGACAAATCCTGATCACTAAAAATACCATGATCAATCCGGTCTCCCGGGAGAATGCTCAAAACACCTTTGAGGAATTGTTCCGCATGGGAGTGATACCGATCGTAAACGAAAACGACACGGTTTCAACCTATGAGATGCAGTTTGGCGATAACGATACGCTCTCTGCGATCGTGGCGTCTTTGGTGGGGGCGGATCTTCTGATCCTGCTCTCCGATATTGACGGGCTGTTTACGGACGACCCGCACACCAACCCGGACGCAAAATTGATCGAAGTGGTGGAGAAGATGGATACCGATATATTGGGCATGGCAAAGAGTACGGTCGGCAGCGATATGGGAACCGGCGGTATGGCCACAAAGCTGACGGCGGCTAAGATCGCAACCCTGTCCGGCGCGGATATGGTGATTGCCAACGCCAAGGATGTGCGCATCATACATACCATTTTTGATGAGGCATTTATCGGCACGATCTTTAAGGCGGAGAAAAAAGACACCTTCCGCATCGCCGATTTTATTTTGGAGACAATCGGATAAATGAGAACCAGATCGCCTTACATTTTATACTGGAGACGATCGGGTAAATGAAGAATCAGTACGCCTTTCGATTCTATGTGGGAGCAGTGGGCAAACCAGGAATCGCATCAAGGCGGGCGAAAACGGGAGGAACAATGCAAAAAGAGCAGATAGACAGAATCAATGCGTTGTACCGCAAGTCCCAGGCGGAAGGCCTGACGGAGGAGGAGCGGAAGGAGCAGGCGCTGCTGCGCAGGCAGTTTGTCGCGGATGTGCGGGGAAATCTGGTATCGCAGTTAAATCAGATTACCCTGGTGAACGAGGATGGGACAATGGAAAATCTGGGTGAAAAATTTGCAGACAAAGCAGCAGATCAGAAGTTATCATAAAAAAATACGCGATTGCATGACAGAGCGGGACGTGGAAGAAAAAAGCCGCCTGATTTGCGCGAGAGTCTTAGAGAGCCGGCAATACCTTGAGGCGTCGCTTCTCTACGGCTATTACCCGCTCGGCAATGAGGTGAACGTGCTGCCCGTTTTAGGGCAGGCGCTGCGAGAGGGAAAGCGGGTGGCTCTTCCGAGAACGGGAGAGGGCTGTCAGATGGATTTCTATCAGATCGCCTCTCTCTCACAGGTGACGGAGGGACGTTTTCATGTGATGGAGCCGGGAGAAGGCTGTGAACTGGTTTCGTTTGCGGAAGGCGTCATGCTGGTGCCGGGGGTTGTGTTTGACAGAACGGGCAGCCGCTACGGATACGGCAAGGGATATTATGACAGATATCTTGCAAGATTCGACAATATATGCAGGATTTCTACCGCATATGAACATCAGCTCGAGGAAAAGCTTGCGGCAGAGCTCACCGACCAAAAGATGCATGTCGTGTGCACGGAAAAGGCATGGTATCAGATTGTGCCGGACAGATAGAATGAACGGTCAGTTGCGGCGGAACATGGAATGAACGGTCAGTTGTGGCGGAACATGGAATGAACGGTCAGTTGTGGCGGAACATGGAATGAACGGTCAAATTGCGGCGGAATGAGTTAAGCCGTGCAGAAATGAGGTAAAATATGGAATTATTGGAAATTTGTAAAAATGCAAAAGAAGCCAGCTATGTAGTCGGAAAGCTTGGCACCGACGAAAAAAACAGGACGCTGCTTGCGGCGGCGGATGCCCTGACGGCCAATGCCCGGATGATCATGGAGGCCAACGCCAAAGATATCGAAAACGGCAGAAAAAATAATATGCCGGAGGCATTGATTGACCGTCTGCTCCTCAATGAGGCGCGCATCGAACAGATTGCACTCGGACTTAGGCAGGTGGCGTCCCTCGAGGACCCGATCGGGGAGGTACTTTCCATGAAACGCCGTCCAAACGGCCTGATGATCGGACAAAAACGCGTGCCGCTCGGCGTCGTGGGGATGATCTATGAGGCGCGCCCCAATGTCACGGTGGATGCGTTCGGCCTATGCTTTAAGACAGGTAATGCCGTGATCTTAAAGGGCGGCAGTGACGCGATCTGTTCAAACATCGCGATCGTAAGCATATTGCAGCAGACATTAGAGCGGCAGGGACTTGCGCGTGCGGCGGTGTCATTGATTGAAGCGACTGACAGAGAGACAGCGGCGGCGTTTATGAAAATGAACGAATATGTCGACGTCCTGATTCCAAGGGGCGGGGCGGGCTTAATCCGCGCGGTGGTAAACCAGGCAACGATTCCTGTGATTGAGACCGGAACCGGCAACTGCCATATCTATGTGGACGAGAGCGCCGATTTTGACATGGCAAGAGATATTATTGTCAATGCAAAAACGCAGCGCATCGGCGTGTGCAATGCCTGTGAATCGCTGGTGATTCATGAGGCGATCGTCGATACCTTTGTTCCCTATGTCTTAAAGGCCCTGCGGCAGAAAAATGTGGAGTTCCGCGGCGACGCGGCGGCATTTGCCGCGGCAGGCGCCGCCCTTGAGGGCGTAAAGGAGGCGGACGAGAGCGACTGGGGCGCGGAATACCTGGATTATATCATTTCCGCAAAGACGGTGGGCTCCGTCGAGGAAGCCATCGCCCATATCAACCGCTACAACACCGGCCATTCCGAGGCCATCATCACCAAAGATTACGCCAATGCAGAAAAGTTTTTAAATGAAGTGGACGCCGCCTGTGTCTATGTCAACGCCTCCACCCGTTTCTCCGACGGATTTGAATTTGGATTTGGCGCGGAGATCGGCATCAGCACACAAAAGCTCCATGCGAGAGGACCGATGGGCCTACTCGCTCTCACCAGCACAAAGTATATTATCTATGGAAACGGTCAGGTGCGGCCCTAACGTTCAAAAACGCCAGACAGACCGCGCCGCCTGCGTTAATCTGTGGAACAGTCTGTCTGTATGCCGCGCTTCGTGAGCCACAGAAAGCGAGGAACAAAAAACAGGGCGCGCACACACCATTCGATGGTCATTGCAATCCAGATGCCGAAAACGCCAAGCGCTAAATATCTTCCCAGGAAATAGGCGAGACCGATGCGGCAGGTCCACATGGTGACGATGGAAACGACCATGGTATAGTGCACATCATTTGCGGCGCGAAGCGCGGCGGGCACCGCGTAGGAGAGCGGCTGCATGATGATCAGGCAGATAATATTATAGTTTAACAGCAGCCTTACCAGCGAAATGGTATCGTCGGACAGATGGTACAGCACGAACAGCGGCTGCTCTATGGCAAACAGCACCAGCCCCAGGCATAACAGAGACAGATACGACATGCCCACAAGCTTCCAGGCAAATTTTTTCACGCCCTTCCAGTCCCCGGCGCCGACTAACTGCCCTACAACGGTCGTCATGGCAATGCCGACGGCCTCGGAGGGAATTAGCTGAAAATTGCCGATATTGCAGGTCACCGAGTCGGCAGTGATGGCGATTGTTCCAAAACTTGCGGTCAGCGTTGTGAGCAGAATCCTGCCAATCTGCGGTATGCCGGTCTCGAAGCTGTTGGGGATACCGATATAGAGGATTTTTTTGATGATGGCCGGGCGAAAGGACGGGCGCATCGCAAAATCAATCTCCTGATCGCGATATAAAAAGAACAGAATCAGAGCCGCCGACAATACGTGCGAGAGAAACGTAGAGAGCGCCGCTCCCGTGACGCCAAGGCCCAGGCCATAGATCAAGACGGCATTGCCGAAGACGTTGGCCAGATTTTTGCACAGCGAAATTTTCATCGAAATCTTCGAGTTGCCGATGGCGCGAAAAAGGGCGGCTCCGCTGTTGTAAATGCCGTAAAACGGATAGGAGACGGCGGAGAAGAAGAAATAGGTTCTGGCATTATGCATAACGTCGGGTTCTAAATTGCGGTAGAGGGCCGAGAGAATCTGCCGGTTGCCCATAAACGCGGCGACGGCCAGCAGCCCGGAAAACAAAAGCGTCAGCCAAAACAACTGATTGGAGATGAGCGATACGGTTTTCTTGTCTTTCCTGCCGATAAACTGCGCCGCGACGACGGCGCCGCCTGTCGAGAGCGCCGTCAACAGGCAGTTTACCATGTTGTTGATCGTGTTTACCACAGAAATACCGGAGATAGCGCTCTCACCGCAGGAGGATACCATAATCGAATCGACGAATCCGACTGTGATCATCAATAGCTGTTCAATGATCAAAGGAATAATCAGTGCGAGTAATTTTTTCCGTGTAAACATAATAATTCCTCCGTGGTAATGGAAAACTTTTTATAGCATTTTAGCGCATGGAGTGATATTATGAAATTGCAATAACAGGATAATGATATTGCAAAAAGCGTCATTTAATAGGCCCGCAGCCATAGACAGCTGCTTTTAAGGAAAGCGAGGCGCTGTTATCGTCGTATAGGGTGTGGAGGGTATAGGTAAGGAGATGAGATGATTACAGAAGATTATGGTTCAAGCGCCGGTGCGGCAAAGCATATCCTGTATGACGATGTCGCACCCGGGTTTCATCTTGATTATCGAAAGGAGCCGGCCCACAGCCATATGGCGCCGCACATTCACAACGCGGCGGAGTTTTATCTGAATCTGTCGGATTTGCCGTATGTGCTGCTCGGCGACAGACTGCGCGCTGTCCCGGCAGGATCGCTGATCTTATTTCCGTCCTCCTGTATTCACCGGACGGTGCGCACGATCGGAGAAATATATGAGCGGTATGTGCTTTTTGTCAACATCGAATGGTATTACAAAGTCATGGCGGAAGGTGCAAAGGACTTTGCGTATTTGAGCGACGCCATGCATCCCGTCGTGATCTCCCTGAACGCTGCACAGCTCTCTTACTTGGAACAACAGCTCCACATGCTCTTGTCCTGTGATAACGCCCTGACGCCCGGGAGCCTTTCGATTTTCTTCTCACTCATGCACAAAATAGATGAATTATTGAAAGAACCGCTGCGGGAGGGAACCGAGCGCTGCCCGGACTCATATTCGCCGATGATAAAAGCGGCGGTCAAAAAGTCTGTGCCCATTCCGCAGCAGCGAGTCAATGATATCATTGCCTATCTCCATGAACATTTCCGCGAGGATATCTCCATGGCAGACCTGACGGAACAATTTTTCCTGGATGCCGACTATATCGCGCGCATTTTTAAGAAATATACCAACACCACAATCCGGCGCTATATTGCACTGCAGCGCATCACGCAGGCGGGAACACTGCTTAAGGAGGGACATGCCGCGACGGAGACGAGCCGTATGGTCGGCTATCAGGATTATTCTCTATTTTATCGCAACTTTCATCAGATTATGGGCGTTTCCCCGACCGAGTTTGCCTCGACAGAGCTATAAATGAAAAATGGATGGAGTAAGCAGGATTTGTAATTCAGCCCAAGACTTTGCACTCGCTGTAAAGTCCGTGAGAACACGTAACGGTTGGAATAGGATTGTAACAGTTCGGCCTGCAACTGCGCACTTGTTGCGCAGTTAGCAGGCAGTAGTGCCGAATACCCGGGATTTTGAAAAGATACCAGTTTTTGATGACGATGGAGAAATTTTGCGTTATAATGTTTTTCATGTAGAGCTTGTTATAAGACATTCAGTGGATGGGAAATTGTATCTATATGATGTCATAAATATAAAAAAAGAAACGAGTACCCCGCTTGAGCCATAGGCTGTACGGTTAAAAACTCATTTCTTGCTTTGATCATATGATAGAAAGGGAAGAAAGTCAAGAGAAATGGATAATGAAATGGATTTGGATAAAATAGATGTAACTTCACAGCCGCCTACAGAGGAGCCAGCCAGACAGTACTATTTCATGGCAAAATGCCGCGCGCGGTTAAAAGAGTTTGAACAAAAAAACGGTCGTTTGCCCAAAGCATGCGTAACGACCTTCGGCTGCCAGATGAATGCGCGGGATTCCGAGAAGATGGCGGGCATCTTGGAGTGTATCGGCTATCAGATGACCGAGAGCGAGGAGGCCGATTTTGTGCTCTACAACACCTGCACCGTGCGGGAAAATGCCAATAACAAAGTCTACGGCAGGCTGGGCACGCTGCACAATTACAAGAAAAAGAATCCGCAGATGCTGATAGCCCTCTGCGGCTGCATGATGCAGGAGGAATCCGTCGTGCGAAAGTTAAAGGAGAGCTATCGTTTTGTGGATTTAGTCTTTGGGACGCACAATATCTACAAATTTGCTGAACTGATCGCGGGCGCTTATGAGGCGGATTCCATGCTGGTAGAGATTTGGCAGGAAACCGATACCATTGTGGAAGATTTGCCGGTGGAGCGCAAATATTTCTTTAAGTCCGGCGTCAATATCATGTTTGGCTGCAATAACTTTTGCAGTTATTGTATCGTACCCTATGTGCGCGGCAGAGAGCGCAGCCGCGAACCGGAAGAAATCATCCGCGAGATCGAAAAGCTGGCTGCAGACGGCGTCGTGGAAGTCATGCTGTTGGGCCAGAACGTCAATTCATACGGCAAAAATCTCAAAAACCCGATAAGCTTTGCTGCGCTTCTGCAAAAAATTGAACAGGTGGAGGGGATAGAGCGCATCCGCTTCATGACGTCCCACCCCAAAGATTTATCCGACGAGCTGATTGCGGTGATGGGCCGTTCCAAAAAGATCTGCAAGCACATGCATCTGCCCCTGCAATCGGGCAGCGACCGCATCTTAAAAATCATGAACCGGCACTATGACAAGGCTCATTATCTACAGTTGGTGGAGAAGTTGCGCGCCGCCGTGCCGGATATCGCCATCACGACCGATATTATCGTGGGCTTTCCGGGGGAGACGGAGGAGGATTTTTTGGAGACGCTCGATGTGGTGCGAAGCGTGCGCTACGACAGTGCTTTCACGTTTCTCTACTCCAAAAGAACCGGCACGCCCGCGGCCGCCATGGAGGAGCAGGTGCCGGAGGCGGTAGCAAAAGAGCGCTTTGACAGGCTCCTTGCGCAAGTGCAGACAATTGCGGCAGCGCAGGCCAAAGCCTACACCGGACAGACGCTGCCGGTGCTGGTCGAGCAGGTCAATGTGCAGGATGCTTCGCTGGTCTCCGGGCGCCTTTCCAACAATTCCATTGTGCATTTCCCGGGAAATGCCGATATGATAGGAACGTTTGTGGATGTAACATTGGAAGAGTGCAAGGGCTTTTATTATTTGGGGAGGAAATGTGAAGAAAAGAATCCGCAAGAATGATTTGATTTTTCTGGGAATTTTGGCGGCGTTGGTCTTAGTCATCTATATCGTAATGACGGTGGGCACCGGCAGGGGCGGCGAAGCTGAGGACGCCCGTGTGGAGATTACGGTGGACGGCGAAGTCTACGGCGTCTATCCGCTGCACACGGATACCGAGATTTCCATTCTGCGGGAGGGAGAGACTGCCAACGTGCTCGTCATCAAAGACGGTCAGGCGAAGATGCGGGAGGCGGACTGTCCCGACCGGCTGTGCGTGCACCAGCGGGCGATTTCCAAAACCAGCGAAACGATAGTATGTCTCCCCAACCGCGTGGTGGTCACCGTGGTGGGCGGCAGGGAAAGTGAGATCGATAGCATTGCGAAATAGAGTGGCTTATCTTGGAATGTTTTTATCTTTGGCATTGATATGCAGTTATGTGGAATCCCTGATTCCCTTTTATTTTGGAGTCCCCGGCGTGAAATTGGGGCTTGCGAATCTTGTTGTCGTGCTGCTGCTCTACGCGATGGGGGCCAAAGAGGCGTTGACGGTGTCCGTGCTGCGCATCGTGCTCGCGGGTTTTCTGTTCGGGAATATGTTCAGTATATGGTACAGCCTTGCCGGCGGACTTCTCAGCTTTTTTGTGATGTGGCTTTTGAAGAAGTGCGGCAAATTCGGCGTGCTGCCCATCAGCGTCAGCGGCGGTATTTTCCACAATGTGGGTCAGCTTATCGTGGCGGCGATCGTGGTGGAAAATTATAACGTCTTTTATTATATGCCGATTCTCCTTGTGGCGGGACTAGTGACAGGGGCGCTGATCGGTGTGGCGGCGCAGGAGATGATACTGCGTATCGGGGGACGTATGAGGAAGCAGCGGTAAAAGAAAAGGGGCAGATTGCCAATCTGCAAGAAAGGCGCGGTTCATTATGTATTCATATATCAGAGGAATTTTAACGGAGCAGGCGGAGGACGCGATCGTGGTCGAGGCCGGCGGCGTCGGATATCATATTTACACCCCGGCGCAGACATTTTCGGCTCTGCCGGGGCTTGGGGAGGAAGTGAAGGTGTATACGCATTTACATATGCGCGAGGACGCCATGTTATTGTACGGTTTTCTCTCCAAAGAAGATTTAATTTTCTTTAAACTTTTGATCGGCGTCTCTGGGATCGGGCCCAAGGGGGCAGTCGCGATCTTGTCTGTCCTGTCGACGGACGATCTGCGCTTTGCCGTTATGGGGGAGGACGCCAAAACGATTGCCCGGGCGCCGGGGATTGGCGCGAAGACGGCGCAGCGTCTGATCTTAGAGCTCAAGGATAAAATCAGCCTTGCGGACGTTTTTGAGGAGAAGCCAAACCTGGGAGATCGTCAGCCCGACGTCTCCACGGCGGCGGTTAAAAACGATGCTGTCGCGGCGCTCGTAGCGCTCGGCTATTCTTCCTCCGAAGCGGTAAAAGCCTTAAGCGGTATCGCCGTGACAGAGGAAACAACGGTGGAGGATTTGTTAAAACAATGTTTAAAAAACATGTCACTTGTTTAAAAACAATAGTTTGAGAGGATTTCCATGGAAAAGCGCGTGATTTCAACACAGGTGATGGAGGAGGATATCAAGCTCGAAAAGAGTCTTCGTCCCCAGACACTGGATGCCTATATCGGCCAGGAAAAGGCCAAAAAAAATCTAAAAGTATATATTGAGGCGGCAAAGCAGCGCGGGGAAGCGCTCGACCATGTGCTGTTCTACGGCCCGCCGGGTCTTGGAAAGACGACGCTGGCGGGAATCATCGCCAACGAGATGGGCACGCACCTTAAGGTGACGTCCGGCCCGGCGATCGGCAAGCCCGGCGAGATGGCGGCGATTCTGAGCAATCTGCAGGAGGGCGATGTATTGTTTGTGGATGAGATTCACCGCCTAAACCGGCAGGTGGAGGAAGTGCTCTACCCGGCCATGGAGGATTATGTGATTGATATCATGGTGGGAAAAGGTGCGACGGCCCGTTCGATTCGCCTGGATTTGCCGAAATTTACCCTCGTGGGCGCCACCACGCGGGCGGGATTGCTGTCAGCGCCGCTGCGGGACCGATTTGGCGTGGTCCATCATCTGGAATTTTACAATGTGGACGAACTCAAAACGATCATCATCCACTCGGCGGCGGCGCTTGACGTGGAGATTGACGAAGAGGGCGCTTTTGAGATGGCGCGCCGCTCAAGGGGGACGCCGCGGCTTGCCAACCGCCTGCTAAAGCGGGTGCGCGATTTTGCGCAGGTAAAGTATGACGGCGCGATCTCGAAGGAAGTCGCCTCGTTCGCCCTTGACCTGCTGGAGGTGGATAAGCTGGGGCTTGATCAGAGCGACCGCAATATTCTGACGCTGATGATCGAAAAATTTTCCGGCGGCCCGGTCGGCATCGACACGCTCGCGGCCGCTCTCGGCGAAGACGCGGGGACGATTGAGGATGTGTATGAGCCGTACCTGGTAAAAAACGGTTTTATCAACCGCACGCCCAAAGGGCGGGTAGTGACGGACGACGCCTACCGCCATTTTGGAATAGAGCGGTAACAGTTCAGCCCGCAACTGCGCACCTATGGCGCAGTTAGCAGCCAGTAAGGCTGAATCGTTACGAGCTGTTACATAGAGCGAGAAGAAACAGTTGCTTTTCTCGGCAAATACTCTTATAATGAGAAAAGTGATAGTAGGCGCCAAGGGAGGAAAACGTTATGTCGCAGAAGACAAGTGCCGAGGTGTTGATCGGTGGCAGAGTATATACGTTGGGCGGTTATGAGAGTGAGGAATATTTACAGCGGGTAGCGGCCTATATCAATAACAAGTTGACAGAATACGAAGGGATGGATTCATTTCGCCGTCTGCCGGCCGATATGAAAGCCACACTCCTCGAACTCAATATAGCCGATGATTACTTTAAGGCAAAAGCACAGATCGAGAAATTGGAAAACAGCATAGAGTTGAAGGATAAAGAGCTGTATGGTTTAAAACACAATTTAATTTCCAACCAATTGCAGACAGAAAGTGATGAACAGACATTAAAAGAGCTGGAGGCCGACAAAAAGCAGCTGGAGGCCGACAAAAAACAATTGGAGGACGGCAAAAAATCTGCGGAGAAAAGCTGCAAATCGCTCGAGGAGCGAGTCAAAGAGCTGGAGCGGGAAAACAAGGAGCTTTTGCTCAACAAGACGAAGCTGGAGACTTCTCTGGAGGAGGCTTTGCTCGGCAAGGTAAACGCATCGAAAAAATAGTGAAACAGATCGTTGTAAAGAGGCGGGGAACGGAGTTATGCTTTCGTTCCCTTTTTGGATATGCAGGGGGAGAGACTGGCAATGACCGATCATAAAAAGCAGTACAAGCTGGAAGTGCTGGCGCCGGCAGGATCTTTTGAGACATTTCTCGCGGTCATAAACGCGGGAGCGGATGCGGTGTACCTGGGCGGCAGCCGTTTTGGGGCGAGGGCCTATGCGGACAATTTTGATGCGGATGCGCTGCTTCGCGCGATCGACTACGCGCACCTGCACGACCGGAAGGTATATCTGACCGTGAACACGCTGCTAAAGGAGCGGGAGCTTGCAGAACTTGCGGATTATCTGCTGCCCTTTTACCGGCAGGGGCTGGACGCGGTGATCGTGCAGGACATGGGCGCATTTGAGCTGGTGCGCGAACAATTTCCCGATCTGGCCGTCCATACCAGTACCCAGATGACCATAACCGGCGCGGAGGGCGCCGAATATATGCATAAGCTTGGGGCCTCCCGCGTGGTGCTGGCGAGAGAATTATCTTTTGCGGAGATCTCGTATATTCACAGCAGCGTGTCGGTACAGCTCGAGGCGTTCGTACACGGGGCTCTCTGCTATTGCTATTCCGGCCAGTGTCTGTTTAGCAGTATGCTCGGCGGCAGGAGCGGCAACCGGGGCCGGTGTGCGCAGCCGTGCCGTCTGCCCTACGAGCTCTGTGACAGCCACAAGAAGAAGCTGCCGCAGCGGGGGAGCTATATGCTAAGCCCCAAAGATCTGTGCAGCATTTCCTATCTGCCCGATCTCTTCGAGAGCGGCGTGTACTCGCTTAAAATCGAGGGCAGAATGAAGCAGGCGGAGTACGCTGCGGGCGTGGTATCGATTTACCGCGCCTATGTGGATGCCTATCTGGAGGACGTGGCGCGCTATGGCATCGCGGACGCGCGCCGGAGATTTCTTGTATCCGGCGAAGACATGCAAAAGCTCTGGGATTTTGGCAACCGCAGCGGCTTTACCGAGGGATATTTTTACCGGCAGAACGGCAAAGATATGATCACTTTTGAAAAGCCCGGCCATATAAAGAGCAATGAAGCGCTGCAGAATGAAATCCGCAGGACGTACATCGACGATGAATTAAAAGAAAAAATCAAGGGAAACTTAATACTAAAGAAAGAATTGCCTGCTATAATTGAGTTGAGCTGCAAGGGAAAGCGTGTGAGCGTCGAGGGTGATATCGTGCAGGCGGCGCAAAATCAGCCGCTCTCCTTGGACAAGGTGGAGAGAAATCTGCGCAAGACCGGCAACACGCCGTTTGTGTTTGACGAGCTGACCGTTGAAATGGAAGATGATGTATTTCTGCCGGTTGGCGCGATCAACCGGCTGCGCAGAGACGCCATGGAACAATTGATGGGACAGGTCACGGGAGAATATCACAGAGAGGTTCCCGGCACCATCCCAAACGGTCAAACTGCAAAAAATGAAAGTTTTCACGCAAATTCGACAAAACATGCAGGAAATCCTGCAATACAAGCAAAAGAAAACAGTTTTCACCTGTCGGTTTCCGTGGAATGGCGCGGACAGCTCGGAGCGGTTTTGCGGGTGCCCTTTGTCGAAAATGTCTATCTGGACAGCGGCTGTTACCGCCAGGAAGAGATCAAAGAACTCTTAAGTGAGGACGTATCCGCAATCCATCAGGCGGGAAAACGGGCGTATTATATCCTGCCTCCGGTATTTCGGAAGCGTACGGCCGGTTTTTATGCGGGACTGTGTGCCTGGCTGACTTCCATTTATCTGGACGGCATTGTCGTGGGAAGCTATGACAGCCTGGGATTTGCCCTCACACATTTGTCGGCCATGCCGTTTATATTAGATCACAGGCTCTACCTGTTTAACAACAGGGCCAAGGCGGGATTTGGCAGCCAGCATCCGCTGCGCGATACCGCGCCGCTGGAATTAAACAGAGGAGAGCTTATGGCGCGCGACAACCGGGGCACCGAGCTTGTGCTCTACGGCTATCTGCCGCTGATGCTGTCGGCACAGTGCGTGCACGCCAACAATGACGTATGCGATAAGCAGCCGGGGCTGTCTTATCTGAAAGACCGGTACGGTAAATATTTTCCGGTGAAAAACCATTGCCAGGACTGTTATAACACGCTGTACAACAGTACGCCGCTGTTATTGTTCGACTGCCGGAAAGATGTCTTAGACATGGGGATTGTCTACGGCAGATTGTCTTTTACCATAGAATCCGAAAAAGAAACAAGACGGATTTTAGACCTCTATAAGGCATCTTTTTTGACCGGGACCTGTACCGTGAAAACTGTCTACCAGGGAGAATACACCAACGGCCATTACAAACGCGGGGTAGAATAGATGACGATTTTAATTGTAGAGATTTCAAAATATCTGATGATGTTTTTGTTTGCCCTCTACACATTTATGTGTTTTGCCGTATTTCGGGGCAATCGAAATCAAAAGAAAAAGGACAGGCTCTTTTTGTGGCAGCGAGTGTTGATGTATGCGATACATTTCAGTGCATTTTTAGCGCTCTACGCGGTGCAAAATGACTGGAGAGTGATCATTTTTTATCTGTTCCAGGTTATTTTGATCTCGATCGTGCTGACCTGTTATCAACTGTTTTACAGCGGCGCCTCCATGCTGCTGGCAAACAACATGTGTATGCTGCTTATCGTTGGTTTTACGATGTTGACGCGCCTGTCGATCGAGCGGGCCATCAAGCAGTATATCATCGCGCTTGCCGCAGTCGTGCTCACGCTGGTGATACCGCTTATGATACACAAGCTTACTTTTTTGAAGCGGATGACATGGGTGTATGCGCTCGTCGGCATCGCGGGTCTGTCAGCCGTGGCCGTTTTGGGCAAGACGAGCTATGGGGCAAAAATATCCATCAGCATTGCGGGCCTGTTTACGATACAGCCATCCGAGTTTATCAAAATATTGTTTGTATTTTTTGTGGCCTGTATGCTCTGGCGCAATCCGAATTTTAAGACGGTCTGTATCACCACGGCGGTTGCGGCCGTGCATGTGCTGATTCTTGTGATGTCCAGGGACTTAGGCGGCGCATTGATCTATTTTATCACCTATCTGATCATGCTCTATGTCGCGACAAAAAAGCTGTTTTATTTTGCCAGCGGCATCCTGTGCGGCAGTATCGCGGCCATGATTGCCTACCAAATGTTTACGCATGTGCAGGTTAGGGTGGTGGCATGGAAAGACCCATTGCGTGTGATCGACAACGAGGGTTATCAGATCTGCCAATCGCTGTTTGCCATCGGCACCGGCGGCTGGTTTGGCATGGGGCTTGGCCAGGGAACGCCGAACAAGATTCCGGTTGTCGAGCAGGATTTTATTTTTTCGGCGATTGCCGAGGAGATGGGGACTATTTTTGCGCTCTGCCTGATCATGGTGTGCGCCAGCTGTTTTTTGATCTTTTTAAACGTTGCCATGCAGATGAAAGACCGGTTTTACAAGCTGCTTGCGCTGGGATTTGGCATTGTCTATGGGTTTCAGATCTTTTTGACCATCGGCGGCGCGATCAAGCTGATTCCCTCTACCGGCGTCACGCTGCCGCTGGTGAGCTACGGGGGCAGTTCGCTGCTTGCCACGATGATTATTTTTGCTGTGATACAGGGACTTTGTGTCTTAAGACAGGACGAGGGAGAGGACCATGAAAGAAAAAAACAGGGACAAGCGTACCCGAAAATCCAGTCAGAATAGAGAGTTTGCGGTGGTCGCCTACTCATTTCTTGCCATCTTTGTGCTGCTCATGGGCTACCTGATCTATTTCCAGGCGGCGCTCAGTGAACAGTTTATCAACAATCCGTATAATAAGCGACAGGAACTGTTTGAACAGCAGGTGGTGCGGGGCAGTATCAGCACCGCAGACGGCGTGGTCGTGGCGGAAACGTTGACCGGCGCGGACGGGGCGGAGGTCAGGCACTATCCCTACGACAATATGTTTGCCCATGTAGTGGGGTACAGCAATCACGGGAAAACGGGGATTGAGGCGTTAGAAAATTTTCATCTGCTGCGCTCGAATGTGTCCGCAGCCGAAAAGGTCATCGAGGATTTGCAGGCGGTCAAAAACCGGGGGGACAATGTCGTGACGACGCTGTCGTTTGATCTGCAAAAAGCGGCGTATGAGGCGATCGGCGTATACCGCGGCGCCGTGGTGGTGATGGAACCGGCCACGGGCAAAATACTGGCGATGGTATCAAAGCCAGACTACAACCCGAACACGATCGTGGAGGACTGGAGCCTTTTGACCGCCGAAGATAACGATAAATCCCAGCTTTTAAACCGTGCCACACAGGGCCTGTATCCGCCGGGCTCTACCTTTAAGATCTTGACGACGCTGGAATATCTGGCCGAGCACCCCGACTACCAAAATTATCAATATCATTGCAGCGGCGTGCTGACCGTAGACAACAACGTCATCCACTGTTATGCCAATACCCGGCATGGCCAAGAGGACCTTATGAGTTCTTTTGCCCATTCCTGCAATACCTCCTACGCTTCGCTGGGGCTTGATCTTGATATCGGCCGTTTTGGAGAGCTGTGTGGCAGTATGTTGTTTAATTCCAGCCTCCCCCTGCCGCTCGAGTATAAGCAGAGCAGCTTTGTGTTAAAGGAGGGGGACAGTGCGGCGGACATTATGGAGACGTCGATCGGGCAGGGCAAGACACTGGTGACGCCGTTCCACATGGCGCTCATTACCTGTGCGATCGCCAACGACGGGATGCTGATGAAACCCTATGTGATCGATCACATTGAGAATGCCAATCAGGGTCTGGTGGAACAGTACCGGTCAGCGGAATACAGACAGCTGCTCAAGACAGAGGATGCGGCCGTCATGCAGGAATTTTTAAAGAATGTGGTGCAGGAGGGAACCGGCAGGAAGTTTAAAGATGCCTCCTACGAGGTTGCGGGAAAAACAGGCTCGGCAGAATACCATACTGGCTCCGATTCCTCGCACTCGTGGTTTGTGGGATATGCACATATGGACGGAAAGGAGGACATTGCCGTGGCGGTTTTGGCGGAGCGGGCGGGTTCCGGAAGTGAGTACGCCCTGCCGATCGCAAAAGAAATCTTTGACAGTTATTATAAAGAATAATACGCGGAATTATAATTTTTGTGATTTTGGGAATCATTTAAGAGAAGGAGAAAAACGATGAGAGTAAAAAAATGGATTGGCTGCCTGACGGCGGCATGTCTTTGTGTGAGCACGCTGTTTCTGGGCGCCTGTGGAGGTGGACAGAAACCCAACGAGGATTTTCATATTGAGGGAAGCTGTGAGGAGATTTTGGGCCGCGTGTATGAGGCGGCGAATGTCAGCGAAGATATGCGCAGCAGAATGGAAGAGTATGTCACCAGCACGATGGCGGCGGAGGAGGCGGTCTATATACTGGGCACCGAGGCGGTGTCTTTTTCGGACGCAGTCTACTCTGTGCCTTTGATCAACGTGGACCCCTATCAGTGCGTTGTGCTGCGCGTCAACGGAGACGATATCGACAATGCCAAACGGGAAATTGCGGACAACGCGGACCCGAAAAAGTGGGTATGTGTGGAGGCGGAGAGCGTGATCGTCGAGAGCAACGGGGATGTGATTTTATTTGTGATGGCTGATACGGACACCGCCGAGGCACTGCGCGACGCATTTCTGGCGCTCACCTGACAGAAGGGATTCTTTTCTATTTTAGTTGCAGTCGACTGCAAAAAGTATTATACTAAGAGTAAAGAGTGACCACATCAGGAGGTATTGCAATGATAGAAGCAACGAGCTGCGGTGGTGTGGTAATATTTCGTGGTAAGATCTTGCTCTTGTATAAAAACTATAAGAACAAGTATGAGGGCTGGGTGCTGCCCAAGGGAACCGTGGAGCCGGGAGAAGAGTATAAAGAGACGGCAATACGGGAAGTATTGGAGGAGACGAGCGCCAAGGCTGCCATTATCAAATATGTCGGTAAGAGCCAGTACTCGTTTACCATACCGGAAGATACGGTGGAAAAAGAAGTCCACTGGTATCTGATGATGGCGGATAATTATTACAGTAAGCCGCAGCGGGAAGAATATTTTGTAGATTCCGGGTATTATAAGTATCATGAAGCGTATCATCTGCTGAAATTTCCAAATGAAAAACAAATTTTAGAGAAAGCTTACAACGAATATCTTGAATTGAAAAGAAGTAATTTGTGGGGAAACCATAAGTATTTTTAAATGCTGTGAATGAGGATTTTTATGAAATGGCATAAACAGTTGTATGTGGGGGACGGCATCGGCTCTCATGCCGACAAGGTAAAATGGAAGATTCGACACAATGCGGGCCAGTGTTCGGTTTATGTGATCACGTTGGCATCGAACCCGCAGAATCTTTTAGATATCATACCATCGCGGGAATTGCTGCAAAAATCTTATCCCAAAAGCCAGCTCTATGTCTTGGGACTGGCAAAAGGATACGAGGAAGCCGTAGAGACAGCGGCAAGGATTGTACTCGAGGTATACAAAAATACGGGAGGCTTTGCCTTGAGAGAATATTTTATGTGAGGAAGACAGCGATTGAAAGTAGTTGCGTATTCACGGCCGCAAAGAACCGGCTGTGGATACGCAACTGAAATTGAGAGGATGGCATGTCGGTAATATTGACAATTTTAAAAATTCTGGGAATTCTCATAGCGGTGCTCATCGGCATTGTCCTCCTTGCCGCAGCGCTTGTGCTGTTTGTCCCTGTCAGATATCGCATCAGCGGCACCATAGAGAAAGACAAAAATATAAAGGCAGAGTTCTGCTGGCTGTTGCATGCGTTGTCTTTTCGCGCAGTCTATGCGGGCGGCGATTTTGAGAGTTCTTTCCGGATCTTTGGTTTGCAAAAAAAGAAAAAGGACAAGGCCCCGGATTCCGGCAATGCGCAAGAGGAGGAACGGGGCGGTACGCAAGAAGAGGAGGAACGCGGCGATACGGCTTCTGCGGCGGGTGATATCCAGAAATCAGAAGATTCGCCGGACAACGGGAAACAGCTTCAAACTGGTGAAATCCAGGAGGACGAAAGCCCGCCCAAGGATGAGCACTCCGGCCGTCGGAGGCCGCGCGGGCATAGGATAGCGGGCATCATAGATAAAGCAAAAACAGTTAGACAAAAGTTTTTACAGTTGATTGACCGTGTGGCTTATATGCGCCAGACGGGGAAAGAGTTCTGGCATACCATAGTGACGGAATCCAACCGGATTGCCGCATCGTACATAGGAAAAGAGCTTGTCTATCTATTGAGGCATTCACGTTTTCGCAGATGGAAGGCAGACCTTGTCTTTTCTCTCGGCGATCCCGCCCTCACCGGACAGGTGCTTGGAGGACTTGCAACGCTCCCGTTTCTGTATCAAAAGGGGGTACAGATTTGTCCCGATTTTGCGTCAGATCTCTCATATCTGCGCGGGGATTTTTCGATCCGGGGGCATTTGCGTCTGATACATGTGCTGTGCTCGTTCCTCAGGCTTATATGTAAGAAGGAGTGTAGAAATTTAGTAAAATCTTTGAAATGAATGGAGGATTATGATGAGTGATAACAGTTTTCACACAACCGTAGAATCATTATTTAAGGGCATGGACAGTTTTATTACCACCAAAACTGTCGTCGGGGATGCGGTCAATGTCGGGGACACGATCATACTGCCCCTGGTGGACGTATCGTTTGGCGTTGCGGCCGGCGCATTTTCCAAGGAAAAGAGCAACAACGGCGCCGGTGGTATGGGAGGCAAGATCAATCCAAGCGCTGTGCTTGTCATCCAAAACGGCACGACAAAACTTGTCAACGTCAAGAATCAGGACGGGATTACAAAAGTTTTGGATATGGTTCCCGATTTTGTTGACAAATTTGTCAATAAGGACAAGGGCGATACGGACAGCAAAGACAGCGACAACCAGGACGCCAAAGAGGCGGCGGGAAAAGAAATGGAAGAACTGCTTGGCAAATAATCGTTAAAAACTTCATTTTCTGATAGGAAGAGCATATATTATACTAATATATGCTTTTTTTGTTGCGTATTTACAGCAAAGGAATCGCTACATGCGCGTCTGGCGCTTTTTCTGAACAAGGGTCAGAATATGGGGAGGGAATCATTGGAACAGATTATCGGTTTTGCACTTTTTATGTTTGCTTTGGGAATGTTGCTGATGTTTGTCATAGACAATAGTTTTTTGGCAATCGTCATTATCACCGGCTGCCTTTTTGCCGGATATTACCTGTTTAGCTGCGGTGGTAAATAATGTATATTAACTTGCATATTTTTGGGAAATCAGTTAAAATGGTAACGTAATCGCAGACGAATCTTACGATCAAAAGGAGAGCAATGAAAATGAAACCAAAATTAGCGTGGAGTAAGCTATTGACTACACTGTCATTTGTCATGATCGCACTGTCCGTCTTGGCTTTTGGCAGAATCAGAGTACAGGCAGCGACTGCACCGACAGGACTGCGCCAGACACAGGCTTCGAGCAGCAGTGTTACCGTGGCATGGAATGCAGTATTCGGCGGCAGCAATAAAGTGTGGACAAAGATCAGTGATAACGCATCGATGTCACCGTGTACCTTTGATTATACATATAACACATCCGATTATTTTTATGGCCTCAATCCCGGGCAGACGTATTATGTGCAAATCGGGATGTCGGATACTTCCAAGTTGAGCAGCACCCCGCCCGAAGACACCGTCTGGTCTGCACCGATTCCTGTAGTCACCGCGCCGGACTCTGTCCCGTCGGAAACGATCAAATTTACGAAAGCGACGACAAATTCTCTGACCTTTACCTGGCAGGCTGCCGCGGGTGCGACTTCCTACAATGTATCATACCATCTCTCCACTGCCAGTTCTGATACAAGCTCCGTTGTCTCAACCGAAACGAACAGTATCACAATCAGCGGTTTACAGAGCGATACGGAGTATGATATTAATATTGCACCGGTACGCACGGAGCCAAGCACAGGCTTTGCGGCGACGGATAATTCGACTTCCAAATGGAATTATCCCACACTTCCCAAAAATGTGAGCGGGATGGAAGTGACGGCTTTCAGCGTCAACGGTTCGCTGCACTTTGAATGGAACAAATGCAAGGTTGCCGACGGATATGAAGCGGAAGTTTATACATATAACGGCAAAAAACCGCTGATAAAACAATCTGTAACTTCATCCTATCTGTACCTTACCAATAAAAAATTAAAGACCGCCCAGATCTACAAATTCCGTGTCCGTGCTTATGTCACCAACGCGGACAATAACAAATCGTACAGTAGCTGGTCTTCATATCAGTATACTTCCCGCATTTTGGATAAAGCAACGGTGAAGAAAAGCGGCAGTAAGCTCAAAGTAAGCTGGAAAAAAGTCAAGGGCGCCAGCAGCTATACGGTTTATATGGCAACGGATTCTTCCACGCATACCTATAAAAAGATGGGAAATACCAATAAGACGAGTTTGCTGTTAAAGAAAAACATCAAAAAGGGCAAGCATTATTATATTCGGATTATTCCCAATTACAAAAAAGGTAAAAAATCTTACCCGGGTTATACAGACAAAAGTAGTTACACGGTGCATGTGTGGTACAGCGCCTCGGGAAAATTATATGTGTGAGTAATTGAAGTGCATAAAAAACTGTCGGATAGTGAATCTTTCCGGCAGTTTTTTTACATTATAGAAAACTGCGTCGTCAGACGCATAAAAAAGAATCACGAAGTGATTCTTTTTTATGCGAATGAAACTTTTTCCCTCCCAAAACGATCTAATCATTAGAAAACAAAAAAACAGAGGAGGGATAATAGAAATAGGTTGAGCCATTTGGATATAGCGGCAAATAGAAAAAGGATGGAGGTGAACCGTTTGGCAATTTTTTCACAGAAAGCGAAAAACCAACAGCTGGTGGCGGAAACGCTGTTGGAAAATTATGACAGATACTACCGCCTGGCTTACAGCTATGTCAAAAATGCGGCCGATGCGGAAGATATCGTACAAAACGGCGCCTATCAGGCGATTTTAAACAGCGAAAAACTCCTCAAACGGGAATATGTAGGGACCTGGCTGTACCGGGTTATGTTAAATGAGATTTTTAAACTGCTGAAACGGCCGGGGTATGTACCGCTAGAGTGTGTACCGGCGGAGCCGGGAGTGGAAGACCGATATGAAAATCTCGATTTGCAGCGCGCCATTGCGGAATTGTCCATAGAAGACCAGGCCGTGCTGCGTCTGCGCTATTTTGAAGAGTTAAAAATCAGCGAGATCGCTGATGTGCTGGGGGAAAATGTCAGCACAATCAAAAGTCGTCTGTACCGCGCGACAAGGAAGCTGAAAATCAGTTTGACAGAGGAAGATATCTGGTAGGAAGGAGGAGATGCTCACTATGACAGATCGGGAAAGAAAGATAATCGAACAATTGAAAAGGGAGTACGAGAGTCAAAATATGTCGGAAAATCAAAAGGAGGCGCTTTATATGACCATTAAAGATGCAAAACGAAAAAGTAAACAGAAAAAATATGTGGTATGGAAAGGGGCAGGCGTCGCGGCTGCGGCAGTCATATTGGTATTTTTGGTGATACCGAATGTTTCCGCGAGCGCAGCGCACGCGATGCAGAGTATACCGATTTTGGGAAAACTGGTGGAAGTCATGACGTTCCGCGATTATCAGTACGAAGACGAAAGACAGCACGCGGATATCAAGGTTCCCGAGATCGTTTTGGACAGTGAGGCTTCTGTGGCGGACGATTCCAAGCAGTCGGATGTATCTGGAGCGAAAAATGACGAACAGCAGGAGACATTAAAGAAGACCACGGAAGAGATCAATGCGGAAATCGAGCGAATCGCAGCCGACATGATGAAAGAATTTGAAGATAATATCGACGATATCGGATATCAGGACGTTTCGATGAGTTATGAGGTTTTGAATACGACAGAGGAGTATTTCACTCTGCGCATTATCTGCTATCAGGCTTCGGGCAGCGGCGCCGAGTGGGATTATTATTACACGATTGATCTGGCCACCGGGGAACGTCTGGCTCTCAAAGACCTGTTTGTGGAGGGGGCGGACTATATTACGCCGATCAGCGAGGATATCAAGCGGCAGATGAGAGAACAGATGGCGGCGGATGAGAATGTAGCGTACTGGGTCGACAATACAGACGTGCCGGAGTGGAATTTTCAGGCAATCACCGACGAAACCAACTTTTATCTCGACGAAAACGGCCGGTTGGTAATCTGTTTTAACGAGGGAGACGTGGCGCCGATGTATATGGGCGTGGTAAGCTTTCCGATTGCGGAGGAGACGATTTTATCGATTCGCAAATAGTTCCTGTGTATAAAGAAATGATGCATTCCGCAGATGCGAAAAAGATCAAACCGGATACTGGCTGCAACCGTTACGCCTCTTTGCTCAAGTGCAAGAAAAGCGATGGACGTTGCAGCCGGATTATGTTATACGGAAAACAATATAAATTTAGGCGTTATTCTGACAAAATTCGACAAGAATTCTGTCAGAATTGGACAAGATAACTGTCGGGAAGAACGTAACGAAAATTGGCAAACGCGCTTTTATGGACTGCAGAAAGCTGGCGTCCGTTACGGTCGGCGCCGGGGTAAAGAGTATCGGCGTAGAAGCGTTGAAAGGCTGTAAGTCGCTGAAAACAATAGATATCAAATCTAAGAAGCTTTCCGCGGTCGGGAAAAATGCGTTGAAAGGCATTAAGGCGACGGCAGTTATCAAGGCGCCGAAGGAACAGCTCAAAAAATACCGAAAGCTGCTCAAGAAGAAAGGGCAGGGCAGTAAGGTGAAGATTAAGTAGACGAAACAGAAAAATATTACGAAACACGTTAGGAAACACCAGAAAGATCTTACGAAACGCGTTAGGAAACGGCCCGCGTCCGTTTCCTGCTTTGACCCGGATGAAGTATCAAACGGGGAGGATGCAGGAAACGGACGCGGGCCGTCGGCCTGTCCTAGATCGGACCGGATTGCGGTTAAGCTAAAATCTCTTTTACACAGGCAGCGATGGCCTCGTCCTTGCAGTTGGCAAAGAAATACTCCTGGAATTTATCACCGCTTAAAGCGCCCTTTACGAGATCGGCATCCAGCTCTTTTAAGATGGAAACCAGATCGCGGTGCGTCACTTTCTTCACTTCGTCTAAAATCTTTTTGTTTCTCTGCTCGGGAACGACGCGCTCTTTTGGATAACCGCCGCCGCCCGGCGCGCAGAACAATTTTTCAAAGATGTAAGTAAGATTTAACTCGCCGCCCCAGCCGAAGTTCTCCGCAAATGGGAGTGCGATACAGTTGCCGTCGTTTACCTGTGAGAACAGATAAGCGTCGAGCGGAGACTCGATATGTCCGCAGAGCACCTGAGGGAATGAATTGCAGGCGAGCATAGCGCCCTCCCCGGTGCCGCAGCCGGTGATCACATAGTCCGCCGCGCCGGAATTGAGCAGTACGGCCGCTAAAATACCGTTTTGTACATAGGTAAGCTGATGTGTGTCCTCCGCGGAATACATGCCGTAGTTAAATACGGTATGTCCCATCGGCTCTACGACGGATTTCAGTGTGCTGCAAATCATTTCATTTTTTGCAGCCTGACTGTTTTCGTTGATAAGTGCGATTTTCATGGATTGAATCCTCCGATTATTATTCTACTGAAATAAAAGCTGCGTGATATGCCGCAGTCGGCCTGTTTGCAAGGCCAGGCATTTTATAACAAATCTGTCATGGCGATACCGTCCATATCGTCGAAGTCCTGATTCTCGCCGACCATGCCCCAGATAAAGGTATATGCCTGTGTGCCGCAGCCGGAGTGAATCGACCAGCTCGGGGAGATGACGGCCTGTTCGTTGCGCATGACGATATGTCTCGTCTGCTGCGGCTCTCCCATATAGTGCATGACAAAAGCGTCTGTTGGCATATCAAAGTAGAGATAAACTTCCATACGTCTGTCATGGGTGTGGCTTGGCATGGTGTTCCATACGCTGCCGGGCTCGAGTTTGGTCATACCCATCTCTAACTGACAGCTCTCCACCTGTCCCGGAAGAATATACTTGCAGATCGTTCTGTGGTTGGCGGTCTCTAAGGAGCCGAGCTCCACTTTATTGCTGTCTTTGACGATGACAACGCCGTCCTCCGGTGTTCCCTCGGGTTTGATTAAGACGGTGGGATAGGTCATGTGCGCCGGAGCGCTGTTTAAGTAAAACTTGGCTGGAGCGGAAGCATCGTCGCTTGCGAAGGTGATGTCCTTAGAACCCATACCGATATACATGCCCTCTTTGTGGCCAACCGGATAAACCTTGCCGTCGACGGTGATCTTGCCGCTGCCGCCGATGTTGATGACGCCAAGCTCGCGTCTCTCACAGAAATACTGGGCGCGAAGCTCGTCCCCCGCGGTTAAGTGCAAGGTTTCCTTTACCGGAACGGCGGAGCCGGTGATGATGCGGTCGATATGGCTGTACACCAGCTTGATATCATCCGGCATAAACAGGTCATCGATCAAAAATTCTTCTCTCAGACGCTCGGTTGTGTAGTGTTTTACATCCTTTGGAGATGCGGCTGTTCTTAATTCCATGTTTTACCTCATTTCTGCAATGTGAAAGAAACGCAATCTTGCAATGTTGTTTTTGCAGTGCAAAAATTACACGGCATACCATGTTACTTACACACTTGCTATTTTTTCGTGTCATTTCGGCAGGCTAGCGAATGCTCTAAGCGAGCTGTAAGTCAAAACCGAAATATTTAACAGCATTATTATAGCAGATTCCACGCACAATTTCACCTAAAATATCATAATCTTGTGGAAATTCTCCGTTTTCTACCCAGTTACCGATCAAATTGCAGAGAATTCGGCGGAAATAATCGTGTCTGGTGTAGGAGAGGAAGCTCCTGGAGTCGGTGAGCATGCCGACAAAACCGGAGAGATTGCCCAGGTTGGCGAGCGAGATCATCTGATCCTGCATCCCGGTTTTGTGATCGTTAAACCACCACGCGGAACCCTGCTGGATTTTGGCTACGGCGGTGGAGTCCTGGAAGCATCCCAGGATCGTCCCGATCGCCTGATTGTCGTTCGGATTCAGACTGTAGATAATCGTCTTTGGCAGGCTGCCGTCTTTGTTTAACGCGTTGAGATAATCGGCGATCTCGGAGGAGGGGGCGTAGTTGTTGATACAGTCGTAACCGGTATCCGGGCCAAGGCGGTCAAACATGGCCGTGTTGTTGTCGCGCTTGCAGCCATAGTGAAGCTGCAATACCCAGCCGCGTTTTGCGTATTCCCTGCCCACAAAGGTCATAAACGCCGTTTTAAATTTCAACTCCTCCTCGCGCGTGACAGCGGTTCCGCCGAGTCGTTTGGCGAAGATGGCCTCGATCTCCTCATCCGCTGCGGGCGTATACATCACATATTCCAGGCCGTGGTCGGAGACGGAGCAGCCCATGGACGCAAAGAAATCCATGCGCGCCGAAAGCGCCTTGCACAGTTCGCAAAAGGTTGTGATTTTGACGCCGGAAACCTCTGAGAGTGTGCCGATGTAGTCGATGTAAGTCGTTTTTTCAATATTCATGGCCTTGTCGGGCCTCCATGCCGGAAGCACCTGCACGTCAAACGACGCGTCCTCGGCGATCTTTTTGTGCCACTCCAAGGAATCCACCGGATCGTCGGTCGTGCAGATTAATGTGACGTTGGACTGGCGGATGATATTTCTCACGCTCATATCTTTCTCGGCCAGGCGCTTGTTGCAAAGCTCCCACACCTCTTCGGCCGTCTTTTGGCAAAGAACGCCGTGATAGCCGAAATATTTTTGTAATTCGAGATGGCTCCAGTGGAAGAGCGGATTGCCGATGGCCTTGCCGAGCACTTCGGCCCATTTGAAAAACTTCTCCTTATCTGTGGCGTCGCCTGTGATATATTTTTCTTCTACGCCGCAGGAACGCATAAAACGCCACTTATAGTGGTCGCCGCCCAGCCATACCTGCGTGATGTTTTCAAACTGGCGGTCTTCATAGATTTCCTGCGGATTGATGTGGCAGTGGTAATCCAGAATCGGCGTGTCCTTGGCATAATCCGCATATAACTTCTGCGCCGTCTCTGTCTGTAACAGGAAATCCTTGTCCATAAATTGTTTCATAATAATATCCTCCATTCTTATATAGTTTGTATGATATCGGGGAACCGCGCGAAACGGCGCGTGCGCCCCAAAACGCAACGAAATTAGAAATTGGTGGTGCCGCGTTTTACCAGCCTGCCGGAAAATATGGCCTTTTTGGGCATTTCCCTGCCGGACAAGACGCCGAGTAATGTCTGCACCAGCTGATGGGTGAGCGTTTCCAGCCGGTTATCGACGGAAGTGAGCTCCGGCGTACAGCAGGTGGTGAGAATCGAATTGTCGTAACCGATGACAGACAGCTCGTCTGGCACCGAGAGATTCTGGCGCCAGGCGTACTTGACGCTGCCGATAGCGAGAGAGTCATTGGAAGTGATAATGCCGTGAAAAGCGATCTTTTGTGCAATATTTTCAATAAACGTGCCTATCTCGTCCATCTGATGAAAAGCACCGGTGTAGTAAAACGTCCGATCTGCGCCGTCTGTGCGGCCAAAATCTCTCATGGCGGCCACAAATCCGTCGATCTTATGACGGCCGCTGTAAGATCTGGCGTTGTAGAGATAGATGGGGTCGGTGATGCCCGCGTTTAGCATTTCTGTCGTCGTCTCGTACATGGTGGCATAATCATCGCAGAGCGTGCTGTAAACGTTTGGATAGTCGATCGCGGCATTTAACAGCATAATCGGCACCTGCTCGGAGACATCTTTGATGTATCTGTTTTCCTCATCCGTGGTTCCGATGAAATTGGAACCCACCAGTATGATGCTGTCCACTTTCTTGGAAAGAATCAGATCGAGGTAATTTTTTTTAATGTCGAGATTGTAGCCGGTACAGCAGAGCAGCGATTCATAGCCGTTTGCCTGCAACTCCTGCTCAATATAGTATATGGCTTTCGCCATAAAAATATCGGAGGAATCGGCGCACAGGATTCCAATCGTCTGCAATGAGTGAAGCCCCATACCTCGGGCGAACGCGTTGGGTGTGTAATCGTATTGTTCGATAATGTCCATCACTTTTTGGCGGGTAGCCGGGCGGACCTTGTCGCTGCCGTTTAAGACCCTCGAGACAGTGGCGATGGAAACGCCGGCCTTTTTTGAAATGTCGTAAATCGTCATGTTGGTCCCCTCAAAATACTAAAAAATATATGATGTTATCCGGTTATTTACAGTGACGCCAACTGATATTGACATTGGTACGAAAGCCGGAAAAGCTTGTGAAAGCGTTTTCATGATTTTATGCTTTATTATACGCTATTGCGGCCCTGATTGCAACCGTAGAAAACAGACAAAAACAACAAAATAATACGAAACCAATCCGTTCTTGACAAAAATTTTAGTAAAAATCACTGAATTATGTGCAGTTACCTCTTGACGAATCGTGTGAAAGATGTAAAAATGGAAAATGTAAGCACTTACAATTAGCAGATTGGATATCGGAGGTCAGGAGAGAAGGCTATGGAGTTATTAAACAGACAAAAAACAGGAAAAAAAGTAAGACCGGTAAGAGTGTTGCAATTTGGCGAGGGCAATTTTCTGCGCGCATTTGTGGATTACATGATCGACATTGCCAACGAGCAGGGGGCGTTTGACGGCGATATTGTACTGGTAAAGCCGATCGAGTTTGGCAGCCTTGAAAAATTCCATGCGCAGGAATGTCAGTACACCGTTCAGCTGCGCGGCATCGTGGACGGCGAGCCAAAGAGGATAAACCGCATGGTCACCAGTGTGGCGGATGCGGTGGACGCCTACGGCGAATATGAAAAATATGCGGACTTTGCAAAGCTTGATACGCTGCGCTTTATCGTTTCCAACACGACGGAGGCAGGGATTGTCTATGACGAGAGCGACCGCTTCGAGTTTGCGCCGCCCAAGACATACCCGGGCAAATTGACAAAGTTTTTGTACGAGCGCTACAAGCATTTTAACGGTGCGGCGGATAAGGGGCTTGTGATGCTGCCGTTAGAGCTGATCGACGACAATGGGATACATTTGAAAGAGTGCGTGTTAAAGTTTGCGGCGCTCTGGAAGCTGGAGGACGGCTTTGCGACCTGGCTAAACGACGCCTGCGTCTTTACTTCCACGCTGGTAGACCGCATCGTCACCGGATATCCCAGGGATGAAGCGGAGGAGCTGTGTAAGGAATTTGGTTATCAGGATGATTTGATTGTCACCGGAGAGCCGTTTGCGCTCTGGGTAATCGAGAGCGCCAAAGATATCGGCAAAGAATTTCCGCTGCCAGACGCCGGCCTGCCCGTCCTCTTTACCGACAACCAGAAACCGTATAAGCAGCGGAAAGTCCGCATCTTAAACGGCGCCCATACCTCGTTCGTGCTGGCCTCGTATCTTTGCGGAAACGATATCGTGCTGGAGTCGATGCAAGACGAGACGATTTTTAACTTTATGAAAGCCACGGTTTTTGAAGAGGTCATACCGACGCTCACGCTGCCAAAACAGGATTTGCTGGATTTTGCCGAGGCTGTGATCACCCGTTTCAACAATCCGTATGTCAAACATGCGCTGCTTGCGATCTCGTTAAATTCCGTCTCCAAATGGAAAGCGAGATGTATGCCAAGTTTCCTGGCCTATATCGAGCAGGAAAAGAAACTGCCCAAGCATCTGACGTTTTCTCTCGCGGCGCTGATGGCGTTTTACACCGGGAGCGAGATTCGCGATAAGGCTCTGATCGGCCACCGCGACGGTGTAGAGTACCAGATTATGGACGACGCTTCGGTTCTCGCGTTTTTTGCGACAAACAGCACAAAGTCTGTCGAAGAATATACCCATGCCGTTTTGTCCAACACCGCTTTTTGGGATCAGGATCTTAGCGCGCTGCCGGGTGTGGAGGACGCGGTGATATCTTTCATGAAAGAAATTCGTGAAAACGGCATGAGAAAGGCAATGGAAACATTATTTGGAATGAGGATAAATGAATGAAAGATTATATCAAAATCCATGAAAATGACAATGTGATCGTGGCGCTGCGGGATTTGCGCGCGGGCGAGCAATTAAACATCGGTTCCGTACTGACCGTGGCTCAGGAAATTCCGGCCGGGCATAAAATGGCCATCCGCGATATAGCGGCGGGGGAGGAGATTGTAAAATACGGTTTTCGCATCGGTACGGCGCAGGAGGAGATCAAAGCCGGCAGCTGGGTTCACACCCACAATATCAAAACAGCCCTGGGCGATCTGTTGGAGTACACCTATGAACCGGCGGAAACGCAAGTTAAGCCGGCCAAGGAGGCGGCATTTCTTGGCTTTCGCCGCCCAAACGGCAAGGTGGGGGTGCGCAACGAAGTGTGGATTGTGCCGACCGTGGGCTGTGTCAATAATATTGCAACCGCTATGGCGAAAGCCGCAAACCGCATGGTGCACGGCACCGTGGAGGAGGTTGTCGCTTTTCCGCACCCTTATGGCTGTTCCCAGATGGGGGACGACCAGGAGCACACGAGGACGATTCTGGCAGATCTGATTCACCATCCCAACGCGGGCGGCGTGCTGGTACTGGGATTGGGCTGTGAGAACAGCAACATCGGCGAGCTGAAAAAATATATCGGCGACTACGACGGGAGAAGGGTAAAATTTCTGGTCTGCCAGGAGGTGGAGGACGAGATGGAAGCGGGGGCCGGGCTGTTAAAAGAACTGATCGACTACGCGGCGTCTTTCGAGCGGGAAAAAATCAGCGCCTCTAAGCTGATTATCGGCATGAAGTGCGGCGGCAGCGACGGCTTTTCCGGCATCACGGCCAATCCTCTGGTAGGCAGGTTTTCGGATATCCTGATCGCAAACGGCGGCACGACGATTCTGACGGAGGTGCCGGAGATGTTCGGTGCGGAAACGCTTCTTATGAACCGCTGTGAAAACAGGGAATTATTTGAGCAGACGGTCCGCCTGATCAATGATTTTAAGCAATACTTTAAGGACAATCACCAGACGATCTACGAGAACCCCTCCCCGGGCAATAAAAAAGGCGGTATCTCCACGCTCGAGGATAAGTCGCTGGGCTGTACCCAAAAATCGGGGAGCGCACCGGTAAGAGGCGTGCTTTCTTACGGCGAACAGGTACAGACGCCGGGCTTAAATCTCTTAAGCGCACCCGGCAACGACCTGGTCGCCTCGACCGCACTGGCCGCCAGCGGCGCGCATATCGTACTGTTTACCACCGGGCGCGGCACGCCCTTTGCCTCCCCGGTGCCGACGGTAAAAATCGCAAGCAACAGTGCGCTCGCGACCAAAAAGAAAAATTGGATTGATTTTAACGCGGGAGTACTCACCGAAGACGCGGAGCTTGAGGAGATGGGGCAGAAGCTGTTCGACTATGTGATCGAAGTCGCCTCCGGCAGAAAGGTTTGCAGCGAGGAGGCAGGTTTTCACGATATGGCGATCTTTAAACAGGGGGTTACGCTGTAATAACAGGGCAGAATCATATGGGCGGTTCTTTAATGAAGAATGATCTGGCGGCGATTGTAATTCGCCGCCTGTTTTAGTATAATAAGATCAGAGAGCAGATGAGATAAAAACACTTGTCGATCGCAGCAACAGAGAGAAACTGTCGCGCAAACGCTCCAGAATGGAGATTCGTATGGCTAGGTATGACAGAACAGTTTTTTTCGATAAAATATGCAGGGCGAAGCGATTTGTTTGAAGGGCTATCGATCTGGCAGGAAGAGAAATACCGTAAGATTCAGGGGACATACCCTGTTATCAGTCTGTCATTTGCCAATATAAAAGAAAAAGATTATGAAACAACAAGGTTTAAAATTTGTCAGATCATAGCAGAATTGTATGCGGATTATGTTTTTGTACTGGAATGTAGTAATTTGGACGAGCGTGAACGAGATTTCGCCCAACGCGTATCAGCGTATATGAATGATGGGGATGCTACGCTTGCATTACATTACCTTTCAAAAAATCTATGCCGGTTTTACATTTGGAAAAAGGAAAGATATTTATAATCCCTGGTCTATCATCAATTTTCTGGATACGGGGAAACTGGGTACCTATTGGGCAAATACAAGCTCCAACAGCCTTGTCGGAAAGTTAATAAGGGAAGGAAATAAAAATGTCAAGCAGTCCTTTGAACAACTGTTAAAAGGGGAACGATTGACTGTGCCGATGGATGAACAGATTGTATACAGCCAGTTAGACCAGGATGAATATGCGATCTGGAGCCTGCTCCTGGCAAGCGGTTACTTAAAAGTAGCAGGCTATAGAGGTTATGAAGTAGATGAAAACCTGATTATACCGGAATATGATCTGGAGCTGACCAACCATGAGGTAAATTTGATGTTTCAAAATATGGTGCGCGTATGGTTTTCGGGAAATGTCTCCGATTACAATGACTTTATCAAAGCCCTGCTGCTCCATGATATAGATGCCATGAATGAGTATATGAACCGCATCGCGCTCACAACATTTAGCTATTTTGACACAGGGACAGGGCCTGCCGGTACACAACCCGAACGTTTCTACCACGGATTTGTGTTGGGGCTTATGGTTGATCTTGCAGATCGTTATACGCTTACTTCCAATCGGGAGAGTGGATTTGGCAGGTATGACGTCATGCTGGAACCGCACGATAAGAAGAAGTATGCTTTTGTTTTGGAATTTAAAGTTTTTGACAAACAAAAAGAAAAAAATTTGGAAGAAACCGTTGCGGCAGCTCTGGCGCAGATTGAGGAAAAGAACTATGCCGCCATATTGGAATACAAAGGAATTCCTGCATCGCGCATTAAGAAGTACGGTTTTGCATTTGAGGGCAAAAAGGTATTGATCGGTTAATATTCCAACCGTTACGCGTTCTTACGGGCTTTGCAGCGAGTGCAAAGTCCTGGGCTGTATAGTTACGATCGCAGACAGCGGAATGAAAATATCCATGGAAAAATAGCGCCGCTGTGTGTATAATAGACATATGGTATCGCGCATGTAAGGAAGCGTTTTATCATGTTGCAAATATCATGTTGCAAATAAACAGAAAGCGAGGATTTATCTATGCAGTTGGGAATACGTTTACACGATGTCAAGGAAGCGCCGATTGAGGAGCGCCTTAGAATCGCCAAGGAGCAGGGATTCGCCTGCGCCCATATGGCCGTCCCTATGGTGATGAAAGACATTTCCACGGCCACGGACGCCTTTACCCCGGGATTTGCCATGTACTTAAAAAATCTTTACGCCAAAAATCAGCTGGACTGCGCGGTGTTGGGATGTTACCTGAATCTGGCCAATCCCAATCAGGCGCAGTTGAAAGCGACGGTGGAGCGTTACAAGGCGCATATCCGTTTTGCATCTCTTCTGGGAGCCGGCGTTGTAGGCACGGAGACCGGGGCGCCAAACGAGGATTATCATTTTGAGGAGGCGTGCCACACGAAGGAAGCGCTCGATTTATTTATAAAAAATGTAAAGCCGGTGGTAGCGTATGCCGAAAAAATGGGCGTTATCCTTGCGATCGAACCGGTATACCGCCATATAGTATGTAACCCGAAGCGGGCAAGGGAAGTGTTAGACCGCATCGATTCGCCGAATCTTCAGATCATATTTGATCCGGTCAATATGCTGGAAATGTGCAACTATAAAGAGCGGGAGGAGATTTTTGCGGAGGCCATCGATCTGCTGGGCGACGATATCGCCATGGTACATATCAAGGACTTTGTGATAGAGGACGGCAAACTGATCTCCTGTGCTGCCGGTACGGGCGAGATGGATTATACGCCGATCATCCGTTTTATCAAGCAGAGAAAACCGTTTATCCATGCGACGTTAGAGGATACCGTGCCCCAAAACGCGGTGGAATCCAGAATGTTTATCCAGAAAATGTGGGACGAGATGCCTGTTGTATAAAAACGCAAAAGCCGCAGGCACAAGCGGGTGCCGCTCAAGCATATCTATGGATGATTGAGCGGCACCCGCTTACGTTTCTAAATGACCAGGTCCTATCGAATTGAATTTAAGCCGCAGGCGCGGAGACTTTACTTTGCATCCAGAGGGCTGGAACTTTGGGAAATACCAACGGAATAGTAACCCTGTTTCTGGTATTCCGGGGTATGAATATACAATGAAAGGCGTACTTTGTCTGTCAGCAGAGAATCTTTTACTTTTTCTTCCATCCTGCTGTTATATAACACGGGCCACGTCTCAACATAGGCGTCCTTGAATTTATTCTTTTCCATTTCTTCCACGGATTCGATTTCATGAATTTTCCATTCAACCGGATAGACATAATTTTCACCATAGAGCGCATACATTTCTTCGTAACAGTTTTGTGCGAGCGACAGGGCGGCGTCAGCATCCGGTGCTTTATATTCCATGCCGTAGAATGTGTCCTGTTCGGTCAGGAAATAGTACTCGATATCCCCGGAATCTATGTAAATCTTGCTGTCGCCCCAATCATTGGAAAATGCCAGTTCCCGTTTGGTCGCCTTTTGGACTTCATCGACGCTCATCCCGCTCAGAAAATGAAAGGACTGGTAGTCAAATGCAATCTCCTCAGGGGAAAGTTCCGTCACCGCTACGGCATTCTGCCAGACCATCTTTTCCCAAGGTTTTTCATCCCAGATCGATTCCGTTTCTTCTGTTGCATCCCCCAGCCCTTCGTTTGAATCTTCTCTTTCCGTCTCCTGCATTTGTTCCGACACCTGTTGGGGGGAGACGGTTTCCGATTCTGGCAGTACGGCATTTTGTGTCGTATCATCCGTATGATCAGCTACAGCGGGGGTGTTGCCGCACCCGCAAGAGAGGCATAAGCCACCAACTATCGCCAGCAATAATTGTTTATGGATTGTTTTCATAATTTTCTCCATTCCGAAACCGAAAAAATGGGGTTTCTGATTTTTAGAGTGCGTTATCGGGGATACAGGTACTTTCACATAAAATATTACCTGATATACTAATTATATAGCGCGGTATCATGAGCGTCAATGACAATTCTATATAAAACAATGAAGTCAATGACAATTCTGTACAAAAACAATGAGTGTCAATGACAATTCTGTATAAAATCAATGAAAAATCCCCTGTCACGGATACCGCGGCAGGGGATTTTGTAATCATTGTAATAATGAACTAGGCACGCTCTACTTTGCCAGATTTTAAACAGGAAGCACATACATACAATTTCTTAGGCGTTCCGTTTACTTTACAGCTTACACGTCTAATGTTTGATTTCCACATTCTGTTTGATTTTCTATTAGAATGGCTCACATTGTTGCCAAAATGAGCGCCCTTTCCGCAAACTGCACACTTTGCCATCGCTTTACACCTCCCTGTAACTTTCTAAGCCCGCTTTATGTACAGGCTCACAACGTGTTCATTTTAGCAGATTCGATATGGGATTGCAAGCGGTTTTTAAAAAAAATGTAAAAAATCTAAAACAGGACTATGCATTTTTCAAAAAAACGGTTATAATATACAGAAATGTATGCAATAAGCTTTGAAAGGAGCATTTTGATATGAAAGGACATATGGAGACTCCACTGGGAAAAGTGATCATTGATTCGGATGTCATCTCTACTTATGCCGGTTCCGTTGCCGTAGAATGTTTCGGTATCGTGGGTATGGCTGCTGTCAATATGAAGGACGGACTTGTCAAATTATTAAAAAGAGATTATCTGAATCATGGAATAACCGTATCCATTGATGCAGACAATAAGATTACCATTGATTTTCATGTGATCGTCTCTTACGGCGTCAGCATCGGAACGGTGACGGATAATCTGATCGAAACCGTTAAATATAAAGTAGAAGAGTTCACAGGTATGGAGCTGAAAAAATTAAACATTTATGTAGAAGGTGTACGTGTGATTGATTAAGGAGGATTTTGACGTGGAAATCACATCAATGAATGCGGAAGTCCTTGCAAAGGCTTTTTTAGCCGGCGCCAGGAATCTCGAAGCAAAAAAAGAATGGATTAACGAATTGAATGTATTCCCGGTTCCGGACGGCGATACCGGCACAAATATGTCAATGACCATTTTATCTGCGGCAAAAGAGGTCGAGGCGCTCGGTAAGACGGATATGAAGTCTTTGGCAAAGGCAATTTCATCGGGTTCCCTGCGCGGAGCCAGAGGTAATTCGGGTGTCATTTTATCTCAGCTGTTCCGTGGATTTTCAAAGGTCATCTCTGCCTATGATACCGTTGACGTACAGATTTTATCCGACGCGTTCCGCAAAGCAGTGGAGACCGCTTATAAGGCGGTTATGAAGCCGAAAGAGGGCACGATTTTGACTGTCGCCAAGGGGATGGCCATACGGGCGGCAGAGTTAGCGGACGAGACCGAGGATTTGATTTATTTTGGCGAGGAAGTCGTCAAAGAAGGCGATCTTGTGCTTGGCAGGACTCCTGATATGCTTCCCGTTTTAAAACAGGCAGGCGTGGTGGATTCCGGCGGGCAGGGCCTGATGCAGGTTGTAAAGGGAGCGCTCGATGCTTTAAAAGGCAAAGAGATTGACCACACGCCGCTCGCATCCTCTGTGGCCGGCACAACGGCGCAGGAGGGCGGCAGCTCTTATAATATAGAAGCGCAGGCCAGCCAGGAGATACACTTTGCTTACTGTACGCAGTTTTTGATTATGCTTGATAAGCCGATGACGGACGCCAGGGAGCAGGAATTAAAGGATTATCTGGAGACGATCGGTGATTCGATTGTGGTAGTGGCCGATGATGAGATTGTCAAGGTGCATGTACATACCAATGACCCTGGTATGGCAATGCAGAGAGCTCTCACATACGGAAGCCTCACCACCATTATCATCGAAAATATGAAGCTGGAACGCGACGAAAAGATTTCTGCGCTCAAAGAAAAAGAGATGCAGGGGGCAGGTATTGTCGCCGATCTGCCAAAAGCGGAGGCCGCACCGGCAAGTGAACCGGCAGAGCCGTCCAAGGAGATGGGATTTATCTCTGTCAGCATCGGTGAGGGAATCAACGAGATTTTTCGCGGGCTCGGCGTAGATTATATCATCGAGGGCGGCCAGACGATGAATCCGAGTACGGAGGATATGTTAAACGCGCTCGAGCATGTCAATGCAAAGACCGTATTTATCCTGCCGAACAACAAAAATGTGATTTTGGCGGCGAATCAGGCGGCTTCCCTGGCGGAAGACAAACAGATCATAGTGATTCCCACCAAGACGATACCACAGGGCATCACGGCGCTGATCAATTTTATTCCCGACAATTCCGTGGAGGACAACGAAGCCCGCATGAATGAAGAGATCGGCAATGTCAAGACCGGGCAGGTCACATATGCCGTGCGCGATACCGTGATTGACGACAAAGAAATCCGGCAGGATGACTATATGGGAATCGGCGATAACGGCATCCTTTCAGTCGGCCGGGAGCTTAAGCCTACGGTGCTCGCCATGCTGCGTGAGCTGATCGACGAAGATTCCTCGATCGTCAGCATCTATTTTGGCGAGGAAACCACCATGGAGGACGCGCAGGTGATCGCCGACGCCATCGTTGCCGAGTATCCTGACGTCGAGGTGGAGGTCAACGACGGCGGACAGCCGATCTACTATTATGTCGTATCGGTAGAATAAAACATTCGCGTTGCGCTTGTTGTATTCTCCAAGCACATGCTCAATGTATGAAGGAATTATCTATGATGGATCGCACTTCGCCGATTACCCAGGTAAAGGGAATCGGCGCTAAAACAGCAGGTTTATTTGAAAAATTGGGAGTATACACCGTAGGTGATATACTCCTTCATTATCCCAAGACATATATCCAATTCCCCGAGGCAAAGTATGTCGACGAGACGGCGGAGGGAGAGACGGCGGCGGTCATCGGCAGAATCACAAAAAGCCCCTCTGTGATGCGGGCGCGCAATATGCCGATCACGGTGACCACGATCGGCGCCGCAGAGCAGACGATAGAGCTGATCTGGTTTCGTATGCCCTACATCAAGAACCAGCTGAACCCGGGGGAGACCTACATATTTTATGGAAAGATCGTCAATAAAAAGAATAAACTTACCATGGAGCAGCCGGCCATATACACCAAAGAGCAGTACTCTGCGATGGAGCGCGTCTTTCTTCCGGTTTACGGACTGACGGGAGGGGTATCAAACAATCTGATCACCAAAACGATGCGGGCGGTGTTAAAGGAAGAGCATCTCTTCACCGAATATCTGCCGCCTGAGATTCGCGACCGTTATCAATTGTGCGAATACAATTACGCCGTCAAGCAGATACATTTTCCCGACGACATGGATACGCTGATTACGGCGCGCAAACGCCTGGTGTTTGACGAATTTTTTCTGTTTATTCTGGACATGCAGTTTCATAAGGAGAAACGCGTCAAAGAGATCAATGAATTTTGCTTTTTGGAGGATGCGTTCACGGACGGGCTGATTGAAAAGCTGCCTTACGAGCTGACCGGAGCGCAGCTTAGGGCGCTCGCGGACATAAAGCGCGATATGCGCGGGGCATATGTGATGCAGCGTCTGATTCAGGGGGACGTCGGTTCCGGCAAGACGATCATCGCTTTTCTTGCCATGGCCGATACCGCGCACAACGGCTGCCAGTCCGCGATTATGGCGCCCACCGAAGTGCTGGCGCAGCAGCATTATCAGACGTTTCGCGCGCTCAGCGAACAATTTGGCTTAAAAGTACCGATTGTTTTGCTGACCGGCTCTATGACGGCCAAACAAAAGCGTATGTCCTACGAGGCGCTGCAGCTCTACCAAAATGCGATGGTCATTGGCACGCACGCGCTGATTCAGGAAAAGGCAATCTACGACAATCTTGCGCTCGTGATCACGGACGAACAGCACCGTTTCGGCGTGCGCCAGAGAGAAGTCTTTGCAGAGAAGGGTGCAAATCCCCACATCCTTGTCATGAGCGCCACGCCCATACCAAGGACGTTAGCAATCATATTGTACGGCGATCTGGACATATCTGTGGTGGATGAGGTGCCCAAAAAGAGGCTTCCGGTCAAAAACTGTGTGGTAGATACCCGTTTTCGTCCGAAAGCCTATGAATTTATTGAACATGAAATTGCAAACGGCCATCAGGCATATATCATCTGCCCCCTGGTGGAGGAGACGGAAAGCATCGAGGCGGAAAATGCCACCGACTATGTAAAAAAGCTGCGCTCGATCCTGCCGGAAGATATCACGCTTGGTATCCTGCACGGACAGATGAAACCGGAACAAAAAAACAGGGTGATGGAGAGCTTTTTAAAAAATGAGATACAGGTGCTAGTGGCCACAACGGTAGTGGAGGTAGGCGTCAATGTGCCCAATGCGACGGTGATGATGATCGAGAACGCGGAGCGGTTTGGACTGGCACAATTGCACCAGCTGCGCGGGCGCGTGGGCAGGGGAGACGCCCAGTCCTACTGTATTATGGTCAATGGTTCGCGCAGTAAGACCGCAGAGCGCCGTCTTGCCATTCTCAACGAGTCCAACGACGGTTTTAAAATTGCAAACGAGGACTTAAAGCTGCGCGGGCCGGGTGATTTTTTTGGTATCCGTCAGTCCGGCGATCTGCAATTTGCGCTGGGCGATATCTATCAGGACGCTTATGTACTGCAAAAGGCTTCCGAATCCGTCAGCCGTCTGTTGGAGGAGGACCCCGATTTAGCGCAGGGGCGCCATCAAAACTTGAGATTGCATTTACACTCTTATCTTACAGATGGCAGGCATCAGATGAATTTATAAAACCACCGCAGGAAGTGCGATACCTCCTGCGGCAGCTTTTAGAAAAATATCATGTGATATTTTCCTGTCTCTTCGGTGGTTTACTTACCGGACATCTGTCTCTCCTGGGCCTCGATCATTTTTTTCACCATATAGCCGCCGACAGAACCATTCTGCTTAGATGTTAAATCGCCGTTGTAACCCTCTTTCAAGGGAACTCCGATTTCACTAGCCACTTCGTATTTGAAGCGGTCTAATGCACTCTGTGCTTCTGGTACGCTTGCTCTGTTCGATGAACGCTTTGCCATAGTAATTTTCCTCCTTAGATGTTTGAACGAATTGCTTCGTCTTCTATAGTGTATCGCCTGCTGTCAGAACATATGAATCTATGTCTGCCGCAGTCCGGGAAAATGAACAATATGGATTTCTGACAGCAGGTTTATACCTTGCTTCAAAAAAGCCGTATGTTCGTTTGTCCGAGGTTAGTATGTGCATTGAAAAAGAGAATAAACATGTAAAAAATGGTTAAAAAATAGAGCGGAAAGGATAAGAAAATTTTAATGAAACAAAAGAAAATCGAGTATATATGGAGCAAACAATTTCACAAGACGGAGGCCGTTGGCTATGTGTGGCTGGCGGCCGGACTGATCTATATATGCGCTAAGGGACTGTTAGAGCGGGAGAACGGCGGCTTGAACTTAAAAAGAGTGCTTCTGACAGCGGTGATCTGGCTGTTTAGTATCTGGTGCATTCACTGGAAAAACGAGCTTTCCGACCGGATACAAAAAAGGATTGCGCTGGTTGTGAGCATCGGTTCACCGTTTATCCTCTTCCTGATTTTGGAGATCAATTTTCATTCCCTGCTGTTATCCATGCAAATGAAAACGTTCTTTATCCTGCTGAATTTGGCATTGCTGGGCAGCTTTAGTTTTTTGTCGGTGGTTTTGTGGAATCGCTTTCACGCGGCCGTGCTGTGTCCGTTGGTTTTATGGTATCTGTTTTCCGTTGCCAATCTGTATGTATTGCGCTTTCGGGGAACGGCGCTGCTGTTTACTGATTTTTTCCAGATCAAGAGCGCGCTGGCGGTTGCGGGAACCTACGATTATTCTTTTGATTATCGGATGTTGGCTATCCTGTTTCTGGTAGTGGATTATATGATATTGATATGCAAACTAAAAAATATTGCCTATTTTCACAGCAGAAAAGTCCATCTTCTGGCTGCATGTTTCAGTGTTTTATCCGTTGCGTTCTGCTGCGGCTCCGTGGTTTTTGGCGATACGATTGTCCGCCATGGCGGAAAAATCAACCAATATCTTGCGCAGAGAAGTTATTCGCAATATGGCACATCGGTTACGATCATCGGGAGCGCCAAATATCTGCAAAAAGACGAGCCGCAGGGATATTCCACCGATGTCATAGATGAGATCGTCAGCCAGTATCCGTCGGATGCGGCAGATTCTGCCAACAGGCGGCCGGCTTTGATCGTAATCATGGACGAAGCCTTTACTGATTTTCAGAACCTGTATCACCTGAAGACAAGCGAAGATACGCTGCCGTTTTATGGGAGCCTAAAAGATAACGTTGTGGAGGGAACACTCTATGTATCGATTTACGGCGGTGGGACCGCCAATACGGAATATGAATTTTTGACGGGGAACAGCGCTGCTTTCGTGGCGGAGGGCGCCATCCCCTATCAGTCTTATCTCAAAAAAGACGAGGCGCATATTTCTGTCGTCAGGAATTTAAAGGATATGGGATATCATGACGCCCTGGCGCTCCATCCGTTTAATTCCAAGGGCTATAACCGCACCAATGCGTACCAGGCGCTGGGCTTTGACGATTTTTTACTGGAGGATTGTTTTGAAAAACCGCAAAGGCTCAGAAAATATATTTCAGACATTTCGGATGTAGAAAAAGTCATTGCATTATATGAAGAATATCACACCGCGCAGACACCGTTGTTTTTGTTTAACGTGACGATGCAGAATCACAGTCCCTATCAGGATCTCTATGACAATCTGCCGTTAGACATCACCGTCAAAAACAAAAAATATGCGGATATGCAAAATCTACAGATCTATATCAATCTGTTAAGGAAAAGCGACGAGGCGTATGAGCATTTAATCACTTATTTTGAAAAACAAGAGGAACCCGTGGTAATTGTATTTTTCGGAGATCACCAGCCGAATATCCCGATGAAACGCAACAAAAAAAACTACCTGCAAAAATACCAGGTTCCCTTTAAAATATGGGCCAATTACGAGATAAAGGAGCAGCAGATCGACAAAATCAGCCCCAATTACCTGGGTGTGAAGCTGATGGAGCTGATGGATGCGCCCTTGACGGGTTACCAGAAGTTTCTTTTGGAGTTGTATGAAGAAGTACCGGTACTGACGAAAAACGGCTATATCACAAAAGAGGGGGCGCTCTATGACGTCGGGGACGAGACGGCGCCCTGCTATGATAAGATTATGCAGTATCGGTTTTTGCAGTATAACAATCTGTTTGACAAGAAACACACCAGGGAGAGCTTTTTTTATCTCGATTAGGGGACGCACGCGCCCCCTAATCGACCGGTGTGAGCGAAGAGATGTCCGGGCGGATGGTGAGAGAGTAGTTTGTGTAATACACCACGAAGCCTGGTGCGCTGCCGTTGGGTTTTTTTACATTTTTCCTCTGCAAATAATCAATTTCGATCTTTTCGCCGCCGCGGCCTTTGGAGTAGTAGCCGGCAAGCTGTCCCGCCTCCTCAAATAAGCGGTCCGGCAGGTCTTCCTCGTTGTTGGTCTTGACGATCACATGGGAGCCCGGCATCCCTTTGGCGTGAAACCACCAGTCATTGCCGGTGGCAAACTTAAAGGTCAGTTCGTCGTTCTGATAGTTGTTTTTTCCCACATACATGTGATAGCCGTCCGAGGAGATATAGTGAAACGGCTTGCTCTTTATCCTGGCTTTTTTGTCGGAACGCCTGCGCTTGATATAGCCGTATTCTGTCAGTTCTTCTTTAATCTGCACCAGATCGTCTTCATTTAAGGCAATATCTAAGGAGGTGGCGATACTTTCGAGATGGTCAATCTCCGCCTTCGTCTGTTGAATCAATTCCGACAATGCCTCGTAGGTGCGCTTTAGCTTGCCGTATTTGTCGAAATATTTCTGCGCATTTTCCATGGCGCTTTGCGTTTCGTCCAGAGGTATGGTGATCATTTCGTTGGTATAATAGTTTAATGCCTCGAGTTTTTTCGCGCCCTCCTGCAGGCCGTAGCCGTAGGTGTGTAACAGCTCGCCGTAAAGTTTGTATTTTTCTCTCTTGGCGGTGTCCAAAAGCTGCTTTTCCTGCAATGAGAATTTCTTGCGGTTGCGCTCGAGCGCCGTGGTCACGACCCTGCGCAGATCGACGGATTTTTGGCGTATGCGTGTATATATATTTTTGGCCGCGTAGTATTCTTCCAAAACTGCGGAAATCGAGCGATAGCGCAGCATCCGGTAGCTGTTTTCTTCTTTTACAGACAAAGAGCTGCCCTGGACGCCTGTGGGCTTTGAACAGACGAAACGCTGCGTATCGTCGCAAAAATCGGGAACGGCTATCTGGTAGATGGTGGGCACGACGGCAAAAAAGTCCAGCGGTTCGTTCCCCTTTTGGATAATATTGGGACAAAAGTTTTGCTTTTTAATGTCCTCCATCAGCCAGCAGAAATTGTGGTACAGATGTTTTTTGTCGTCCGGCGAAAGCGAGCTTGTGGGCATGTCCCCGTCGACGGAGGCCCGATAACAGATTTCCTGGGCCATAATCGGGCTGACGCCGGTGTATGAGCCGTAGACTGCCTTACCGATGCTGACGGGCTTTGTCATCGCAGTTTCCATGAAAGAGTCCTCTGTCAATTGCAGTGGGTCAAGCTTATCCTCCTGGGTGGCGGGGAGCACATAGGTCCTTCCCGGCAGCACTTCCCGCACAGAGCTCATCATGGCCGAGACATGTTTGATACTGTCGACGATCCTGCCATCCTGGCTACAGAAGATAATGTTGCTGTGTTTCCCCATCAATTCCACGATCAAAGTCTTTGTGCACAGATCGCCCATCTCGTCGAGATGCTCGATCTCAAAACGGATGATGCGCTCCATTCCGGGCTGTGATATCTTTACAATCCTGCCGCCTGCGATATGTTTGCGCAAAACCATGCAGAAGTTGGGCGCCGTGAGCGGGCTTTGTTTATTTTCCGATGTCAGATACAAAAACGGCAGCGATGCGCTGGCAGACATGGCCAGACGGTACTGCGCCCCGTTTCCCTTGATCGTAAAAAGCAGCTCGTCGTTCTCCGGCTGCGCGATTTTATTAATTTTTGCGTTGCATATGGTATGGTTTAATTCCGCTACGAGATTAGCGATAACGAATCCGTCAAAAGCCATGACTTCGCCCTCCTAACATAAATGTCAATTTATTCATTATAACAGGATACATCCGGGGTGTAAAGCACGAAAGGACACGCACTCTGCTGCCTTCGCTCAAACGGTTGCATATAACGGTATACATTTTACGTTTTGTGGAATACTATAGTCATAAAGTCTAAAGGGAGTGTGTCGTATGAAACAGGTAAAAGTTTTGCTGAATGCACCGGAAAAGGCCGAGCGGCTCTGCAGTATATTGAGTCATCACGGCGGAACATTTGATCTGGCAAAAGGCAGTTATTCCGTGGACGGTAAGTCGATCATAGGCATCTGTACCATGGACTTATCGGGGCCGCTGACACTGTCGATTTATGATGAGAGTGAGTCCGCTGTGGTCGATGAAATACGCGAATTTATAGTTGGATAGTATAAAAATATTTCTAAGGCTCGTGACTATGGACAAATAGTAAGGCGGCAGATCGACCGAACGGTTTATCTGCCGTTTTTCACACCCGATGTGGGACGTTCTCACTTAAAGATATTCTTTCAGTTCCTTGGTAAGCTGCTCCTCCTCGGCGATCAATTCCCTGGCGATGGATTTGGAGGTTTCGTCCGCTGCGCCGTACTGGTTGAGGTAACGTTGTAAAGATTTTACGCCCATATTGCAGCCTTCCGTCATCAGATCGGCGCAGGTGCGGTCGCTGTTTTCCATTGTCAGCTTCAGATTGGTTTTCATCCACGACATGCCGCGGGCAAAAATATTCGGTTCCTTATTTTCATCCCCATAGCTGTTTAACAGATCGTGCAGCCGCTGCCCAAGGTTTTCGTGGGTCTGTTTTGACTTTTGCAGAAGCTCTTTTAACTTGGGACTGTTGATCTTCTCTAAGATTTCGTCGATGGAGTACACAGCCATCTGCGTGCCCGAATTACATTCCCGCAGAAGATCAATGGTATCTTCGTTGATCATAAATAATCCCCCCTATGTTTTATCTGATTTAACGATCGGGAAACTTGCTCTGCCGGCCGGGGAGCCGGCACAAACTGCAAATTTGTATGCCGTTTCCGATAGTATGGCAGAATCGCGATGTATCTATACATTGTGATTTGCTGTTGCCTTTTTTCCCGAAATCCTGTAAACTGTCTGTAATGATTTTAATTTGGAAGGGGTACATAGAAATGAAAAAGAAATACATAGGAGCTGTTTTGTTGGCGGCTGCGGCTCTTTTTATGGGCGGCTGCGGTAAAGATATTTTAGACCCGGACAATCCGGTTTCCGTTACCGTATGGCACTATTATAACGGGACGCAGCAGGCGGCGTTTGACAGTCTGGTCGACGAATTTAACAATACGGTGGGTGCGGAGCGTGGAATCTATGTGCAGGGATACAGCCAGGGGTCTGTCAGTGATCTTGAGAATGCACTGCGCGCCTCCATCGCCGGAGAAGTGGGGGCTGCGGACGTGCCGGATATATTTGCATCCTATGCCGACACGGCCTACGAATTTGAGGCGCAGGGAGCGCTTGCGAATCTTTCCGACTATCTGAGCGACGACGATTTGGCGTTATATGTAGATTCTTATATAGAAGAAGGCAAAATCGCGGCCGACGGTTCGCTGCGCATCTTTCCGACGGCCAAGTCTACGGAAATCATGATGATCAACAAGACGGAGTGGGACCTATTTTCCGATGCCACCGGTGTGTCTTTGGAAGAGCTCTCCACCGTCGAGGGCGTGACGGCGGTTGCGGAAAAGTATTATGATTGGACAAACGCTATGACGCCGGAGATTCCAAACGACGGCAAGGCGTTTTACGGCAGGGATTCCATGGCAAATTATTTTTGTATCGGGACGCATCAGCTTGGCAGCGAGCTCTTTGAAGTCAAACAGGGCGAGGTGACCATTCATGTGCCGAAAGACATCATGCGCCGTCTTTGGGATAATTATTATGTGCCTATGGTGAAAGGGTACTTTGGGGCTTATGGTTCTTTCCGCTCCGATGATGTGAAGACAGGAGACCTGATTGCCTACACGGGTTCAACGGCATCGGCCATGTATTTCCCGGACCAGGTGGAAGCGGAGAGCGGCAGTACGGATATCGACTATATTATTTTATCCGCGCCACTTTTTGAGAGCGGTGAAGCCTACGCCGTTCAACAGGGGGCAGGCATGGTGGTGAGTAAATCCGACGAACCGCACGAATATGCATCGGTCGAGTTTCTAAAATGGTTTACGCAAAAAGACAATAATTTACAGTTCGGCTCTGCCGCCGGCTATCTTCCGGTACTCAAAGAGGCGAATGACATCGCTGCATTGGACAGTGTGATCGCCGAGAAAGGGCTGGAGGTATCTGACAAAACATACGACTGTCTTGCCTATATCTTTGAGGAGATGGGCGACTATACTTTATACACAAACAAAAGCTTCCGCAACGGTTCTGCGGCGCGCAAAGTGCTCGAATACCATCTCTCCGACAAAGCGGCGGCCGACAGGCAGCAAGTGCTTTCTGCCGTAAGCGGGGGAGAAAGTCTGGAGAAAGCGTGCGAAGCATATATCTCCGACGATTCCTTCGAGAGCTGGTATGCCGATTTCTGTGAGAATCTGGCGGCTGCGGCCGATGTATCTTCGGTTTCACAGTAATTCCCATCCGGCACTGATACCATCTTAGAACAAGCTGACTGGAGGCGAATTATGAAGGCTGGTATTCAGAGAAAAAAACATACTATCTTTCAATTTGTTTTGGTTCCATTGTTGTTTGTCATGCTGCTGCAAAATAGCATCACGATCGGGATTTTGATTGCAAATCACGTCACTTCAAGCCTGCGGGAATATTCAGTCAACACCGTGGCCCACACAGTGGAAAACCGGCAGATGATCCTGCAAAACGATATGACACAGCGGTGGTCCTCGATTTCGTCGAGTGAAACAGACATCACCTTAAAGCTGGAACAGTTTTTGGACGAACAACATCTTAGCCTCGAGCAGCTTTTGCGCGAAAAGGACCAGCAAAATGCTTTTCTCGGCGAGGTGTTTTCCGATTGTCTGGATATCATAAAAAATAATATCACCACGGGGATTTTCCTCATCATGACGGATGGCTCTTCCCAGGCGGAGGGAGACTATACGGGCTTTTTCGTGCGCGATTCCGACCCCGTGGTCAGGTCTCCCAACAATTCGGATTTGCTCTTAGAGCGCGGGAGTAACCAATTTTCGAGGGCCCAGAATATCCCGCTCGATTCCTTTTGGACGACCGACTTTCACATGAAAGGAATCGGGACGCGCAAAGCAGATGATTTCTTTTATGAGCCCTGGCGGGCGGGAGAAGAACATCCCAATGCAGAGACCATAAACCTTGGTTTTTGGGCCACGCCGTTTACGCTGGAAAACAACGAAAACGACGATCACAAGATGATCACATACTCGGTGCCTCTGCGTTTTCACGATCAGGTGTACGGCGTGCTGGGCGTGGAGATTTCCATGAACTATCTGCTCAGCTATCTGCCGGCCAGGGAACTGAGCGAGCGCTGGCAGGCCGGCTATCTTTTGGCTGTCTGTACCGACGAACACACTTACCGGCCGATTGCCGGTGACGGCGTTTTGTACAACAGCATCGAGGGCGCCGGTACCTGTTTTGTGACCAAGAATACGGATTTTGACAAATTGCTGACGGTGAAAGATGTGCGCCTTGGCAAAAACCGCATTATGGCGATTGCATACCCGTTAAGGCTATACAGCAACAACGCGCCCTACGGAGAAACGCAGTGGGTTTTGTTTGGCCTCAATACAGAAGCGGAGATATTCGGCATCAGCCGTCAGCTTTATCTGTGGCTGGGGCTTGCCGTGCTCGTAAGCCTTATCTTTGGTATGATAAGCCTTTATTTTATTGTCAAACACCTGACGCGCCCGATTGACCTTTTGGTTCACAGCATTAATCAGGGACGGGAGGGGCTTGCCGCGTACCGATATTCCCGGATTTTAGAGATCGACCGGCTTTATGATGAGCTGAATGATTTGACGCAGAAGCAGCAGGAGGCGGAGAACAGGCTGCTGGTGGACAGGGAGCGTTACCGGGTTCTCGTGGAGAGCACGGAGGATATCTTTTTCTCCTACGACTATATTGGAAATAGCGTAGATATTGTCAATACCTTTGCGCCTGAGGGCTGTTTTTCCTGTTCCGATGACTATCCGGGCTTTATCAATCCGGAAATTGTCTACTATGATGACAGGCCGTCCCTGAAATTGTTATACTCGGATTTTACTAACACAATATCCATCCAATTTCGCATGAAGCTGCCGGCGTGGGGAGACGAATATCAATGGGTTTTAGTCACAGGCAGCAAGGTTGCCGATCTCTCCGGCAATCCATGGAAATTAGTGGGCAGGATTCACAATATCGAGGAGGAGAAGCAGGAAGAGGCATATCAACAGAAGAAGAATGAAACCGACAGCGTCACCAGGCTCTCCACATATCTTGCCGGAATGGAGCTGTTAGAACAATCCAGGGATAAAAATCCCTTGGGTGTAATGGTATGCCTTTTGGTGGAAAATCTGCTCGAAATCAGCGAAGAAAACGGCACGGTGTACAGTCTGATGTTTTTGGATATCATTGGCAATATCATTCTGGAAGCCTGCCGAAATTATGAAAACGAAGCCGGGACAAAGACCGTAGCGCTGCGGTTTAATGAAAACACCCTGTTTTTCTGGCTGCCGGACTGCACCAATGAGGGGGCAGAACGGTTTTTTGCACCATTTATGGAAAAACTTATGGACACCGTCAATCCAAATATATTCAAAGCAAAAATTTCGACAGGGGCAGTCTGCTGCAATCTGGATATCCCTTACATGGACCTTTTGCGCATGGCAAAACGTGTGCAGGAGGAAGCGCAAAGACAGCAGAATGACGCTTACCTGCTCTGCGATTCATGCGACAAGCTGGCTCATGTAAAGCTTCCGTTTTTGCAGGGCAAAAACATCTACCAGCCCGATTATGATGATGAGACAAATATTGCGGCCCTGGCGCTGAATTTGTTTGGCAAGGGAAATCATCTCGCTTCCCAGATACAGCTCTTGCTGGCCAAAATGGGTATGACGTTTCAGGCAACGGATATCCATATCACCGTGATACAGACCGAGTATTTCTCCAATTATCTGGAGTATCAGTGGCACCAAAAACCGGCCGACCGCTTAGACGATGCAGTCAGCCATTATATCGAAAAGGAATGGCATGAATACGACGCATGGGTGGGCGAGCAGGAGATCATTGCGCTTTCCGATGCGGAGAGCAGGCGTCCGCTGCTGCAAAGATTTTTACATATCAGCGACGGGCAAAGCGGCGTGGCGCTGCCAATGTATGACAACGGCAATTATACCGGAGCCGTCGTCTTGTTAGGCATCGCGGATGGATTTATAGACAATGCGGAGGAACGCCAGCGGTTGACAGAGATCGTCAGCGTGATACAAAATCAACTCAATCAAAGCCGGCACGATCTTGCCAGCAAAGCAAAGTCGGATTTCCTTTCCCGCATGAGCCACGATATCCGCACACCGATGAACGGTATCATCGGTATGACTGCTATTGCCCTGCAAAAAGACCAAAACAATGAGCGCATCTTAGACTGCCTGCACAAAATCCAGGATTCTTCCTCGTATCTGCTCGGCCTTATCAACGACATTCTGGATATGTCAAAGATTGAGAGCGGCAAGATGCAACTGGAAGCAGCCAACTTCGATATAACAGAGATTTTTACCATGGTCTATGAGATCATACGACCGCAGGCCGAGGCTAAAAACATTCGCCTGAACTTTGAGACAGATTTGCGTCATCAGTGGTTTTGTGCGGATAAAATGCGTATCAGCCAGGTTTTGATCAATCTTTTGGGCAATGCCGTCAAGTTTACCGAGCCGGATGGGGATGTATATTTGATCGTCAGAGAGTACGAAAAAGACGACACCGCATCGGAAGTATTCTTCGCGGTGAAAGATACCGGCATCGGTATCAGCAAAGAGGATTGCGAACGCGTCTTTCATGCGTTTGAACAGGCGATTGACAGCAAAAAGCCCAAACAGCAGGGCACCGGACTTGGACTTTCGATCAGCAGCCGCCTGATTCAAATGATGGGCAGCTCCATTCAGCTCGAGAGCCAGCTTGGGGAGGGCAGTACCTTTCATTTCATGCTGACGCTCACGCTCGGGGAGAGTGAAGAAAAGCAGGATACGATCGAGGAAGATGCCTTTTCGGGTTACCGCGTGCTCGTCGTGGAGGACAATGAGTTGAATGCCGAGATCGCGCAGGAGCTTTTGGAAGAGCGCGGTTTTACGGTGGAGCTTGCCTGCGACGGAAGCCAGGCGGTCAAGATCATAGAGGAAAAACCGCCGCACACCTACGACGTCATCCTCATGGATGTGATGATGCCGATCATGGACGGCCTGGAGGCGACAAAAGCGATCCGTGCCATGGAACGGGAGGACTGCCGCACGATTCCGATTATCGCCATGTCCGCCAACGCTTTCGACGACGATCTGAAGAAATCAGTGGAATGTGGTATGAACGGACATTTGTCGAAGCCGGTAGAGGTTGACAAATTGTATCGGATGCTGCAAAAGGTTTTGTTGGGCAGGTAATCGCTGGGCAGGTAATCTCAAAATTATCTTGACTTCATATGGAAAAAAGTTCTATAATGAAACGATGCATGTAGTGGAGAGTAGGAAAGGGCTGACTGCATATGATAAAGAGCATGACCGGCTTTGGCCGATGCGAGATCACGGAGGAACATCACAAGTTTACCGTCGAGTTAAAATCCGTAAATCACCGCTATTTGGATGTCAATGTAAAAATTCCAAAAAAGCTCGGTTTTTTTGAGAATGCGGTCCGAACGATACTAAAAGAATATGCGCAGCGCGGAAAAGTTGATATTTTTATCACCTATGAGGATGACTCCGAGCGCAACATCTCACTGCGCTACAATGAGACGGTCGCATCACAGTATCTGGCCTATTGCAAGGAAATGGCAGAAAAGTTCGGCTTAGAGTGTGATATCCGTGTCAGCACACTGTCCCGATTCCCGGAAGTATTTGTGATGGAGGAGCAGGACATCGACGAAAAGGAGCTATGGACCGGTTTGGAGCAGGCCCTGCGCGGCGCAGCGGAACAGTTTGCCGATACCCGCGTCCGAGAAGGAGAGTGTCTTAGGGCAGATCTGGACGCGAAATTGCAGGAGATGCTGTCCTATGTCGCATATATTGAAAAGCGGTCGCCGTCCATTGTCGCCGAATACCGCCAAAAGATTAGGGAGCGGGTACATGAGCTTTTGGAAGACAAGCAGCTCGATGAGAGCAGAATCGCCACGGAAGTGACGCTGTTTGCAGATAAAATATGTGTAGATGAAGAGATCGTGCGGCTGCGCAGCCATGTGGAGGCCATGAAGACGGCCTTAGAGGCGGGCGGCAGTATCGGCAGGAAGCTCGATTTTATCGCACAGGAGATGAACCGCGAGGCCAATACCATTCTCTCAAAGACGACCGATCTCGCGATCTCTGACGTCGGTATCGACTTAAAGACCGTGATTGAGAAAGTGCGTGAACAGATACAGAATATTGAGTAGCAGAAGGCGTGACATCATTATGGCAAAATTTGTCAATATCGGATTTGGAAATATGGTGAATACCGATAAGATTATCAGTATAATCTCCTCGGATTCGGCACCGGCCAAACGTATGATACAGCATGGAAAAGAACAGGAAACCCTGATCGATGCGACGCAGGGCAGACGCACGAAAAGTGTCCTGTTTACCGAACAAAATCAGATTATTCTCTCCGCATTGCAGCCGGAGACGTTAGCCGGCAGGTTTAACGGGGGAGTGGAAGAGGTGTATGATGACACACAAGAATAGAGGCATATTGACGGTGGTATCCGGTTTTTCGGGCGCCGGCAAGGGAACTTTGATGCGGGAATTATTGGCTGGCTACCCCGGGCAGTACGCACTGTCCATCTCGGCAACGACGAGAGCGCCGCGGGCGGGGGAGCGTGAGGGCATCGAGTACTTTTTTAAGACGAGGGAACAGTTTGAACAGATGATCGCAGAGGACGCGCTGGTAGAATACGCGCAGTATGTCGGCAATTATTACGGCACACCCAAGGCATATGTCGAGGAGCAGTTGGAGGCCGGCAGAGACGTCATCTTAGAGATCGAGATGCAGGGGGCGTTAAAAATAAAAAAGAAGTTTCCCGAAACCCTGCTTTTGTTTGTGACCCCGCCCAGCGCTGCCGAACTCAAACGGCGTCTCGAGGGCAGGGGAACAGAGACGACGGATAAGATCGCTTCCCGGCTGGCCCGTGCCGTGGAGGAGGCCGATTTTATGGACTCCTATGACTATTTGATCATCAACGATGATCTGAAGGAATGTGTGGATGAGCTGCACAATGTCATCCGTCAGCAGCATCGGAGGGTATCTCTTTGTTCCGGGCTTATTGCGCAGATAAAACAGGAATTAACCGAATTATAATCATCAGGAGGTAAGATTCGTATGATACATCCATCTTATGTAGAACTCATGAAAGTGGTAAACAATGAAGTGGAAATCGGGGAGGAACCGGTCGTAAACAGCCGTTATTCGATCGTGATCGCGGCCGCAAAGCGCGCGCGTCAGATTATTGCCGGAGACGAGCCGATGGCAGATAAAGTCATCTGCCCGAAGCCGCTGTCGATGGCGGTCGAGGAGATCAATGAGGGCAAAGTAAAGATATTGCCGGAAACTTACTCCGAGCAAGAATAAGAGCCAGACAAAAGGATGAGAAAACGCGGTTGTTCGGTTTTTCATCCTTTTAGATTATATGAGAATGGAGAGTGCATGAACGTTTTATTTATTTCTCTTGGCTGTGATAAAAACCGCGTGGACGCCGAGTTTATGCTGGGAATGCTCACAAAAGACGGCATCACCGTCACCGATGACGAGTACGAGGCGGATGTGATTGTCGTCAATAGCTGCTGTTTTATCGGAGACGCCAAGGAGGAAAGTATCAATACGATTCTGGAAATGGCGGAGCACAAGAAGGATGCCAGATTAAAGGCGCTGATTGTCACCGGCTGCCTCGCAGAGCGGTATCGTGAGGAGATCAAAACAGAAATCCCCGAAGTCGATGCGGTGCTGGGCACCAATTCGTACCACGAGATCGTGCGCGCCGTCCACGCCGCGGCAGAGGGCGACTACTTTGAACGCTTCCATCCGCTGAGCGGGCTGCCGGATCTTAGCGGCGTATCGCGCGTGGTCACGACCGGCGGACATTATGCCTACTTAAAAATCGCCGAAGGCTGCAACAAGCGCTGCACCTACTGTATTATTCCGTCCATCCGCGGCAGTTACCGCAGCGTGCCCATGGACGAGCTGGTCGCGCAGGCAAAGGAGCTGGCGGCGCAGGGGGTAAAAGAACTGATCTTAGTGGCGCAGGAGACGACACTCTACGGCATTGATCTCTACGGCCAAAAAAGTCTGCACAGGCTTTTGGACGCGCTGGAAGAGATCGACGGATTGTTCTGGATACGGATTTTGTACTGTTATCCCGAGGAAATCTATGACGAATTGATCGAATCCATGATACGCAACCGTAAAGTCTGTCATTATCTGGATATACCGATTCAGCATGCCAGTGACGCCATTCTCAAACGCATGGGACGGCGCACCGACAGCTCCTCGCTTGCACAGAAAATTGCCATGCTGCGGGAGCGGATTCCCGATCTTGTGCTGCGCACGACGCTGATCTGCGGATTTCCCGGCGAGACCAAGGAGATGCACGAGGAATTGATGCAGTTTGTCAACGATATGGAATTTGACCGGCTGGGCGTCTTTACCTATTCTCCCGAGGAGGGAACCCCGGCAGCGGAGTTTGACGGACAGATCGCTTGGGAGCAGAAAGCGGCATGGCGCGCCGACGTGATGGAGCTGCAGGAGGAGATCAGCTTCGACAAAAACGAAGAGCAGATCGGCAGAGAGCTCTATGCGTTTGTCGAGGGAAAAGTGGCCGATGAGAATGTCTATGTCGCGAGAACTTACCGGGACGCGCCGGACGTGGACGGCTATCTCTTTATCCACACAGATGAGTTGCTCATAACCGGCGATATCGCTAAAGTGCGGGTGACCGGCGCTTATGAATATGATTTGATAGGAGAGTTGAGTGTATGAATTTACCAAACAAATTGACCGTGATGCGTGTGGTTCTCATTCCTTTTTTTGTGTTTTTCCTGCTGGCGCCCTATTTTGAGGGCTACGGCAACTATATCGCAGTCGCAATTTTTATTGTGGCCAGCCTGACCGATCTTTTGGACGGAAAGATCGCTCGAAAATATAACCTTGTCACCAACTTCGTCAAATTTATGGACCCGCTGGCAGACAAGCTTTTGGTCTGCGCGGCTATGATCTGCCTGATTGAGACCGGACAGCTTCCTGCCTGGATTGTGGTCGTGATTATCTCCAGAGAATTTATCATCAGCGGTTTCCGTCTGATCGCCTCTGACAACGGCGTAGTGATCGCCGCCAGCTACTGGGGAAAGTTTAAGACCACATTTCAGATGCTGATGGTGATTGTGCTGATTCTTGATCTGCCGATGACCTTTTTCGATTGGCTGGGCCAGATCTTAATCTGGGTTTCCCTGGCGCTGACCGTGATTTCTCTGATTGACTATATTGTCAAGAATAAAGCCGTGCTGAAAGAGCAAAAATAGTTACAAAAAGGAAACGGAGATCAGGATGGAACAGGCAATCGAGTATGAGATTTATGATATATTAAAGAAGCGGCAGTTGACGCTGACGACCGCAGAATCAGCCACCGGCGGTATGATCGCGGCGCGTCTGACCAATGTGCCGGGGATTTCCGCCTATTTTACGGAAGGGTATATCACCTATTCCAACGAGGCCAAAGTGAAAATGATACATGTAAATCCCGCCACGATCGAGACTTACGGCGTCGTGAGCGCCGAGACAGCGGCCGAGATGGCCAGGGCGGCCGCACTTGTGGCGGGCGCGGACGCCGCCGTCTCCGTCACCGGAGTGGCGGGCCCGGGCGGAGGCACCAGAGAATGTCCGGTGGGCCGCGTCTTTATCGGCTGCACGCTCCTTGGCGAGACAGTGACCGAAAAACATACGTTTTCCGGTGACAGGAATCGCGTGCGCCAACAGGCGGCGCAGGCGGCCTTGTCACTATTGAGGAAACAATTGTCTTAATCGCTTCAGAATGGAGATTACTATGAGAATTATCGCAGGAACGGCCAGGAGCCTTCCGCTAAAGACAATCGAAGGTCTGGATACAAGACCGACTACGGACCGTATTAAGGAAACGCTGTTTAATATGTTGCAGGCGGATATCCCCGGAGCCTGTTTTCTGGATTTGTTTGCGGGCAGCGGGCAGATCGGACTCGAGGCGGTCAGCCGGGGCGCCTCCTATGCGGTATTTGTGGACAACAACAAAAAAGCCGCGGCGTGTATCGAGGAGAATATCGCTTTTACAAAATTCGGAGCGGTGACAAAGCTCTATCAAATGGATGCGCGCAGCGCACTAAGCGCCATGGAGGGCAAATATCAATTTGACATTATCTTTATGGACCCGCCCTACCATCAGAAGATGGAGCGGGACATTTTCACCTACCTTTCCTCCTCCTCCCTTATAACAGAGGATACGCTGCTGATAGCAGAGGTTTCTAAGGAAACGGATTTTTCTTACCTGGATGAACTGCATTTTGTGATGAAAAAATGGAAACCGTACAAGACAAATGCACACGCATTTGTGATGAAAAAATAGGGGGAGCGGGCATATGATAAAAAAGGCAATTTATCCGGGCAGTTTTGACCCTTTGACGCTCGGTCATATGGATATTATTGAGCGTTCGTCGAAAATTGTCAACGAGCTGGTCGTCGGGGTTTTAAACAATAGTGCGAAAAATTCATTGTTTTCTATTGAGGAACGTGTTAATATGATTAAAGAAATGACGGGTTCCCTGCCCAATGTGACCGTCGGCTCGTTTGACGGGCTGCTGGTAGACTATATGAAAGAGATCGGGGCGAACATCATTATCCGCGGACTGCGCGCGGTGACCGACTTTGAGTACGAGCTTCAGATTGCGCAGACCAATCATGTGGAAAGCCCGGAAGTGGAGACGATATTTTTGACCACCAGTTTACAGTATTCCTATCTTAGCTCCACGATTGTCAAAGAATTTGCTTCCCATGGGGGAGACATTTCCAAATTTGTGCCGGCCAGTATGGTCGATAGAATATATATGAAATATAAGAAATGAGGTTTTGTAAATATGGCAAGCAGAATTGAACAGATTATTGATGATATTGAAGAATACATAGACGGATGCAAGACACAGACCCTTCATCCCGAAAATATCATCGTAAACCGGGAGAATCTCGAAGAACTTGTGACAGAGCTGCGCACCAGGACGCCAAAAGAGATTGAACGCTACCAGAAGATTATCAGTAATAAAGAAGCCATTTTAGCAGATGCCCAGACAAAAGCAGATTCCATTATTGAGAAAGCACAGATCAAGACAGACCAGTTAATCAGTGAGCATCAAATTATGCAGCAGGCGTACGCGCAGGCAGGCGAGGTTGTGGACGCCGCACAGGCGCAGGCGCAGGCGATCGTGGACAACGCGACGAACGAAGCGAACTCCATCAAAATGGGCGCCGTGCAGTACACCGACGATCTGCTTCGCAACATGGAAAATGCCATCAACGCTGCGATTAACGCGGCAAGATCATACAATGAAAACTATCTCGGGACCTTGCAGACGATTTTGAATACAGTCAGTGCCAACCGCGCACAGTTAAATCCCACCGTGGATGATTTCACCGATGAACAGGACGGCCGGCAGCGCTTAGGCGGGGAGCTCCCTAACGTAGAGATCACTGCCAATACGCCAAAATAACAGTATATTAGCGTTGTGCTCCCGAAGTTTTTGTGCCCTTGTCAGCAGAAGAACTTCAGATAGCAGATGCTTAGGCAAACCGTCACAGCGGTCAAAAAAAGCTTGCCAACGATATATTTTTTCATCGAGAGGCCGGTTCCTTTTACCATTGAGGCAGTCTGCGCCAGGCCGCTGATGCCGCCGAACGCGGCAAATCCCATCGCAAGCAGGAATTTATCCGACGGATTTGGCAGAAGGCTGGCCTCACGGATGCCGTTGGTAATCTCCGTGGCGCCGATGCCGACGGTCTGCCAGAGCACAGACAGCGGCAGCTGTTTGATGAGGGATGCCGCCATGGAAAACAACATAATATAGCCACCGAGCTTCGCCAGTGTTTCAAAGCCATTCATAATCCCGGCATCGATGATTTTAAAATTCATTTGAGATCCAGATGCCGGATTTTTTTGTTTATCGCCGTCGCCTTTCGCAAAGAATTCCACTTTCTTAACGCCGTGCTCTCTGTGTTTTTGTCGGCGCAAGAGAAGACTGCCAAGCAGCAGCGGCGGCAGATATAAGAGCGCGATACCAGGCAGTGTAAGTGCCGGCATCTGTAATTGTTGATGAAAAATATATCCGCTGATGAATACCGGACCGATATTATTGGTTATGATAAATAATATCTCCGCTTCCGCCAGCGAGATCTGACCGTTTTTAAGCAGTTCGCTGCAATTTTTGCTGCCCATCGGAAACCCAAACAAAAAACCGGAGAACAGCACAAACGCGCCCGCATCGCTGACCGGAATCAGGATGCGCACGAGAAATGCCAGCCGGCGCATGATGGGGGTGAGCATCCCGGAATAGATCAGGATATTCGAGAGGATGGAAAACGGCAGCAAAGCCGGCAGTACCCGCTCGTACCAGAGCACAAGCCCGTCTGCGGCCGCGCGCATCGATTCTTCGGGATATCCGAGTATGTAGGCGATAAACAGGAGCATTAATAATAAAAACATATTTTTTTTCATAGTTTAAGATATGACATTTCATCTATTTTCATAACAAAAAATACAAACGGGAGGGCATGATGACAGTATTAGAACAAATCAGTGCAATGGGTTTACAGTCAGAGAAAGTATTTTATTATTTCACGGAGTTGGCAAAGATTCCGCACGGTTCCCGCAACACAAAACAGATCAGCGACTATCTTGTGGATTTTGCAAAAAATCACAATCTGGAATATTATCAGGACAAATCAAATAATGTGGTAATGATACAGGAGGCTTCCGCCGGTTACGAGGCTTATTCACCGGTTATCATACAGGGGCATATGGATATGGTCTGTGAAAAGGAGAGCGATTGTTGGATCGATTTTGCGACGGACGGGCTCGAGCTCTATATCGACGGCGATTTTTTGCGCGCAAAGGGTACGACGCTCGGCGGCGACGACGGGATTGCGGTCGCCTATGCGCTTGCCTTGCTGGATTCGCCAAATATCGTGCACCCCAGGCTTGAGATCGTGCTGACGGTGGACGAGGAGATCGGCATGCTGGGCGCTATGGATATTGATCTGTCCATGTTAAAAGGCCATCGGATGTTAAATATTGACTCTGATCTCGAAGGGCACTTTCTGACGAGCTGCGCCGGCGGCATGACGACGGTTGCAGCGATTCCCGTGACCAGGCAAAGCCAGACCGGAAGGGGCGTCAAATTGTGCCTGACGGGACTTTTGGGCGGACATTCCGGCAGCGAAATCGACAAGGAGCACGGTAATGCGCTTGTTCTGATGGGACGTGTGCTCAAAGATCTCACCGACCGCATGACGGTCGGGATTGTATCAATCGAAGGCGGGTTAAAGGACAATGCCATTCCCAGGGAATGTACGGCGCAGCTGCTTTTGCCAAAAGACAGAGAGTCTTCTGAGCTTGCGTCTGCCTTGCAGGTGATCGCAGAAATCGAGTCCGTCCTGCAAAAGGAATATGCCGTCTCCGACGCCGGCGTCTGTATCAAAGCGGAGGATATGGGCGATACGAGTGCGGAAATCTTATCGTATGTGTCCCAGACGAAAGTGCTCTTTTACCTCAATCATGTGCCAAACGGCGTACAGCATATGAGCAGCCAGATACCCGGCCTCGTGGAGACATCCTGTAATGTCGGTATCCTGAAGCTGGAAGGGGATGTATGCTCCGTCGTCACGTCCCTGCGCAGCAGCGTTACCAGCCGCAAACTAGCCTTAGCAGACAAATTACAGTTTCTGGCCGAGTTTTTGGGCGGCGATATGGAACGTAGGGGCGATTATCCCGCATGGGAGTATGTGGCGGATTCGGCGCTCCGCGATTCTATCAGCGCGGTTTATACGGAACTGTTCAAAGAGGCGCCGGTGTTCGAGGCGATTCATGCGGGGTTGGAGTGCGGCATTTTGAGCGGAAAAATAAAAGATCTCGACTGCGTCTCGTTCGGCCCGAATAATTACGACATCCACACGCCAAAGGAGCGCTTGAGCATTGCCTCTGCTGATAAAATATGGAGATTGTTGGTGGAGTTTTTAAAAAGAGGTTAGATGAGAACAAAAAAATTAGGTTCGTTGCGATTTTTTCTACTGTTTGTACTCCTGCTGTGTTTTCACGTTGTGATTCTGCGCGTACTGATCACCGGTGTGCAGCGAATCCACTGCTTTTCGTTCGACACGGCGATGGAAAATTTTCGCTGTCAAAAGATCTCGGAGGAAACGCTAAATGGCTTCCTGGAAGACAGCCATGATTTCTATGATCTTATGACGATGTACTATGCCAGGGAGGGGCAGGTGACAAAACCGGAAGAGCTTGCGAAGTTTTTCCCCTACGCGAAGTCCCGCCACAAGGATGAATTTGCGGAGCTAAGAGGATATGTGCGGGCCGTCTGGGAGGACGCCAGGCTGTTCCCGGTGGGAAAGATTAAAAATGATGAGACCGCCGTCGTCTCCTTTGCCGACAGCTGGAATGAAAGCCGGACATTTGGCGGAGACCGCACGCATGAGGGCTGCGATATCATGGCCTCTTTCAATGTGCGCGGCCTCTATCCGATCTACAGTATGACGGACGGTGTGGTAGAGAATATCGGCTGGCTGCGTCTGGGCGGTTACCGCATCGGCATCCGCAGCGATTCGGGAGGCTACTATTATTATGCGCATCTGGCCGAATACGCCAGGGATTTTCAGATCGGCGAGCGGGTGGAGGCCGGAACGCCGCTCGGCTTTATGGGCGATACCGGCTACAGCGATATCCCGGGCACGACCGGCAATTTTGATGTGCATCTGCACATGGGAATCTATTTTAACGACAAATCGGGACAGGAGATCAGCGTGAATTCTTATCCGATCTTGCGGTATTTATACCAAAAATAATGAGTAACGGATTTTTATCCTGCGCGATCGTTGAAAAAGACACACAAGATATGATTTTTTATGCTGATCTCTGAGAAATCACAGGGGAGCTTAAGAGGAAAGGCACGGTTATGATATGAGGTTGGATAAATTTTTGACGGAAACGGGAGCCGGCACCCGCAGCGAGGTGAAAAAATGGATTAAAAGCGGCGCAGTGACGGTGAACGGAGAGAGCGCGAAACGGCCAGAGTTAAAAATTGACGAGAACCGTGACGTGATCTGCTGCTGCGGCCAGACGCTTGCCTATCAGGCATACGAGTATTATCTGTTTCATAAGCCTGCCGGCTGTGTGACGGCGACGGAGGATGGACGGCACCGCACGGTGATGGATTATCTGACGGAGACGGCGCGCAAGGATTTGTTTCCGGTCGGCAGACTGGATATCGACACCGAAGGGCTTTTATTGATTACCAACGACGGGGTCTTAGCGCACCGGCTGCTTTCCCCCACACGCCATGTGCCAAAAACATATTATGCCAGGATTGCAGGGCGTGTCACCGAAGAGGATGGGGCGCTTTTTGCACAGGGGCTTGAAATCGGGGATGACAAGCCCGCAAAGCCGGCCGAGCTTGTGATCATCCGGGCAGGCGAGGAATCGGAGGTCACGCTGACAATCACCGAGGGACGCTATCACCAGGTCAAGCGCATGTTTGAGGCCGTCGGCAAAAAGGTGCTCTACTTAAAGCGGCTGTCCATGGGCAGCCTTGTGCTGCCGGACGATTTGCACCCTGGGGAGTACCGTGCCCTGACGGCGGAGGAGCTGCATGATTTAAAGCAGTGCAGCGTATGAGGATTGATCCGGCGGTCAGCCAGTAGCCTGACAAGCATCAGTCTGCCGGATCGTGTAACGATTGTACATAATAGGGTATTTGAATCTGGTGTAGAAAAGTAGCAGCTTTTTGCATGTAACAGAGCAGCTTGTCCAAATTGCTGCATGGGAAGAGGCATTCTCGGGCTGGAGGTGTAAGATGGCGAGAACGGTAGGGATTGGGATACAGAGTTTTGAGGAGATCATAAAAAATGACTATTTTTATATAGACAAAACGGCTATGATCAAGGAATGGTGGGAGAACGGGGATGCCGTGACTTTGATTACCCGTCCGCGCCGTTTCGGCAAGACGCTTAACATGAGCATGATAGAGCAGTTTTTTTCCGTCAAGTATGCAGGGAGGGGCGATCTGTTCGAGGGGCTGTCTATCTGGAAGGAAGAAAAATATCGGAAACTACAAGGGACATATCCGGTGATTTTTTTGAGTTTTGCAGATATCAAAGAATCAGATTTTATGCAGACACGCAAAAAAATTTGCCGGATTGTACAATGTATTTACAAAAGCTTCGATTTCCTGTTGGAAAGTGATTTTTTGTGTGAAGAAGAAAAGCAAAGTTTCAGAAGGACAGCTGTAAATTCTGCAAATATGGAAGATCATGAAGCATCTTTTTCTATAAAGGCGTTATCGGAATATTTGTACAGGTATTATGGCAAAAAGGTGCTTATCGTTCTAGATGAGTACGATACTCCTATGCAGGAAGCATATGTAAACGGTTATTGGGACGAACTGGTATTTTTTACCAGAAGTCTTTTCAATTCTACATTTAAGACAAATCCGTGGATGGAACGTGGGATTATGACAGGGATTACGCGTGTCAGCAAAGAATCTATGTTTTCTGATTTAAATAATTTAGAAGTAGTGACAACAACCGCCCGCAAATATGAGACGTCATTTGGTTTTACGAACCAGGAAGTCTCTGACGCCCTTGTGGAGTTTGGGCTGTCCGATCGGAAGGAGGAGGTAACGAGCTGGTATGACGGGTTTACCTTCGGGAAAACGCGCGGTATCTATAATCCATGGTCGATTTTAAATTTCCTGGATAAACAGGAATTTACCGCTTACTGGGCAAACACCAGCTCAAACAGCCTTGCCGGGAAGCTAATCCAGGAGGGAACGCCGGAGGTAAAAATGGAGTTGGAGGGGCTTTTGCGGGGAAATACATTCTGCACAGTATTGGATGAACAGATTATTTTTAATCAGCTGGGCCGCAAGAGAAACGCCATCTGGAGCCTTCTGCTCGCGGGCGGGTATTTAAAGGTAGAACATTTTGAACTTAAGGAGGGACAAGGGCACTACGGTTTACGGCTGACTAATTACGAAGTACAGGTGATGTTCCGGGAGATGATTGAGGACTGGTTTTTTGAGTATACGCCGGATTATAATGCTTTTATCAAAGCGCTGCTCTTAAACGACAGGAAAGCCATGAATATTTACATGAATAAAACGGCGCTTGCGACCTTTAGCTATTTCGACACGGGGGCCGGCGTGTCGGGAGTGGAACCGGAACGCTTCTACCATGGGTTTGTGTTGGGGCTTATGGTAGACCTTGCAGACCGTTATACCCTGACGTCCAATCGGGAGAGCGGGTTCGGAAGATATGACGTGATGCTGGAACCGCGCGATAAAAAGGATAATGCATACATCTTGGAATTTAAGGTGCATGACCCGGAGGATGAAAAAACGCTGGAGGAAACGGTGGCGGCGGCGCTGGCGCAGATGGAAGAGAAGCATTATGCCGCTGCATTGGAAGCAAAAGGCATCCCGGCGGAGCGAATCAAAAAGTATGGGTTTGCGTTTCAAGGGAAAACGGTATTGATCGGTTGATAGTAGGCAGAGCAGTAAAGTAAAGATTTAATAGCAGAAGCTGTGATTGTAATATAGAGCTTGTTTTGTTAGAATATCTGGTATAGGAAAGCAGTGGTTTTTTGCATGTAATAATTCTGGAATTTAAAGTATATAAGAGGTTTCATAAGTAGGTTTTACAAATATGCAAACTTTTATGTGGAAACGAGTTGACAGATGAACAATGGATTTTTACCTGTTTCAAAAGAAGAAATGACAGAGCGCGGCATTGCGCAGCTTGATTTTGTCTATATCTGCGGGGACGCCTATGTCGATCATCCCTCGTTCGGACATGCCATCATTTCGAGGCTTTTAGAGGCGCACGGTTATAAGGTCGGTATCATCGCACAGCCAGACTGGCGGGATAAGGATTCCGTCTGCCGCCTTGGCGAGCCAAGGCTCGGATTTTTGGTGTCGGCCGGGAATATGGATTCTATGGTCAATCATTACGCGGTTTCAAAAAAGCGCCGCGCCACCGACGCCTATTCGCCCGGCGGCGTCATGGGCAAACGGCCTGATTATGCCACCATTGTCTACTGTAATCTGATTCGGCAGACTTATAAAAAGACACCGGTCATCATCGGCGGGATTGAGGCGAGCCTGCGCCGTCTGGCACATTATGATTATTGGTCGGACAAGCTCAAGCGCTCCATCCTGCTCGATTCCGGTGCGGATCTTATCTCTTACGGCATGGGGGAACAGAGCATCATAGAGATTGCGGATGCCTTAGACAGCGGCCTTCCTGTCTCCGATATCAGCTTTGTCGCGGGCACCGTATACAAAACCAAAAAGCGCGAGGATATCTATGACGCGATCGAGCTGCCGCATTATAAAGAACTTCTTGCGGATAAGCGCGCGTATGCCGACAGTTTTTATACGCAGTACCGCAATACGGACCCGTTTACCGCCAAGCGCCTGTTTGAGACATATGACGATCGTTGCTTTGTGGTGCAGAATCCTCCGGCTAAGCCTTTAACCCAAAGCGAGATGGACGCCGTCTACGCGCTTCCATACCGGCGCACCTATCATCCGACCTACGAGGAAGCGGGCGGCGTGCCCGCCATCGCCGAGATTAAGTTTTCTTTAGTCAGCAACCGCGGCTGTTATGGGGGATGCAGTTTTTGCGCCTTGACGTTCCATCAGGGCAGAATCATCCAGACGAGAAGTCATGAATCCATCCTCGCGGAGGCGGGCAGGATGGTGTGGGAGCCTGACTTTAAGGGCTATATACATGATGTGGGAGGGCCTACGGCCAATTTTCGGGCGCCCGCCTGCGAGAAACAGCTCAAAAAGGGCGTCTGTCCCGACAAACAATGCCTGTTTCCAAAGCCCTGCGCGAACTTAAAGGTCGACCACTCGGATTACTTAAAGCTCCTTAGAAAACTGCGTGAACTGCCTAACGTGAAGAAGGTATTTATCCGTTCCGGCATCCGCTTTGATTATCTAATCTATGACGAGGATAAAACCTTTTTGCGCGAACTCTGTGAGCATCACATCAGCGGACAGCTTAAGGTTGCGCCGGAGCATATTTCCGATGCGGTGCTGCAAAAAATGGGCAAGCCAGGCGTCGCGGTCTACCGCAGATTTGTGCAGGCATACCAGTCCATGAACGAAAAGCTCGGCAAGAAACAGTACCTGGTGCCTTACCTGATGTCCTCGCATCCGGGTTCCACCTTAGAGGAGGCGGTCGCGCTCGCGGAATATCTGCGCGATCTGGGCTATATGCCCGAGCAGGTGCAGGACTTTTATCCGACGCCGTCTACGATCTCAACCTGCATGTATTATACGGGTCTTGATCCCCGCACCATGCAGCCCGTCTATGTGGCGAAAAACCCGCATGAGAAAGCCATGCAGCGGGCGCTTATTCAGTACCGCAATCCCAAAAACTATGAGCTTGTGGTGGAAGCCTTAACGAAAGCGGGCAGGACGGATTTGATCGGCTATGAAAAGCACTGCCTGATAAGGCCGAGAACGCATGGGACGGCAGGGACATATAGAAACGGCTCAAATGCCGCGGCAGCAAACCGGAAAGCAACTTTTGATCAGAGGCAGACCCAACGCAGGACGCCTCATCCCGACGGCAAAGAGCGGACAGACAACATCGGAAAGAGAGTGCGGCAGGGAAAGAAAAAGACAATCCGCCATGTGCATCAAAAGAAGAATAAATAGCCAAAAGAGTGCTGTCGCAAAATTTCTTTCCGGGTAAACGGCACTTAAGGTTAAGATCAGGTTAAGATAAAGTGAGGACAGAGCAATGCGCGTTTTTATCATCCAAAAAAACGAAGCCGGACAACGTTTCGACAAATATTTGAAAAAGCGGTTTGCGCATGCGCCCTCTGGATTTCTGTACAAAATGATGCGCAAGAAAAACATTGTGCTGAACGGCAGACGGGCCGACGGCACGGAACAGCTTGCGGCCGGAGATGAGGTAAAGGTATTTTTTTCTGAGGAAACGTTTCAAAAGTTTGCCGGATTAGAGCAGGCTTCGGGCGAATACCTGGCTTTACGCGAGCTTAACGTAAAGCTTACGGTTCTCTATGAGGATGAAGATACGATCATCATCAATAAGCCCTCCGGCATGTTGTCCCAAAAGGCAAAACCGGATGATCTCTCCGCCAATGAATATATTTTGGCCTATCTCATCCAAAAGGGAATCCTGACAGCGCAGATGATGGAGACGTTCCGCCCCTCCGTCTGTAACCGTTTGGACCGCAATACCTCCGGTATCCTCATCGCCGGCAAAACGCTAAAGGGGCTTCAGCAGATGTCGGCGGCCTTAAAGGAGAGAACCGTACAAAAATATTACCGCTGCCTGGTTGAAGGTGAAGTTCAAGTTCCTATGTACTTAAAGGGGTGGTTAAAGAAAGACGAAAAGGAAAACCGGGTGACGGTCTATGAAGATGAGAAAGCGGCGGGCGTGGGCGCGCTGCCGATTGAGACGGAATACACGCCGTTAAAGTCAAGCGGCGGTTATACTTATCTGGAAGTTCATCTGATCACCGGGCGTTCCCATCAGATACGCGCACACCTGGCTTATATCGGCCACCCGATCATGGGGGACGCAAAATACAACAGCCGGCGGCATACGATGCACACCGGCCTGAAGCCAAATCAGACATCCGGCCGTGAAAGCGGCTTAAAAAGGCTTCCGGTACATTCTCAACTGCTTCACGCATACAGGCTGGAATGGGCCGGTCAAAGAACCGTTACGGCCCCGCTGCCAAAAGAGTTTGAGCGGGCGCTGCAAATAACAGGATGCACCGTGTCACGTTAGGCATACGCCTTTCCTACCGGATATGTTGGCATCACGTTAAACATATGACCTTCATGCCGGTTACACTGACTTCACGTTAGGCACACGCCCCTAAACTGAAACTGCCGGCGGCAGATGAAGCGTTTACGAACGACGGCTGCCGGCGTTGATATGGCGCTTGATTGCTTCAAAACTTTCCTTGCTCACGTCATGCTCAATCCGGCAGGCATCCTCAGCCGCAACTTTAGGATCAACCCCCAGCATCACCAGCCAGTTGGAGAGTGTCGTGTGACGTTCATAGATCATTTCCGCCACTTCTAATCCGGCGGCTGTCAGATGGATATGTCCGCCGTCGCTCACCGTGATATAGCCGTTTTCGCGCAGATTCTTCATGGCCACGCTCACGCTCGGCTTCTTGAAATTCATCTCATTGGCAATATCAACCGAGCGCACATTGCCAAGGCGGTGGTTTAAGATCAATATGGTTTCTAAATAATTCTCCATAGATTCGTTTAATGTCATATTCCGGCATCCCCCAAGATCAATAATTGTTCGATGATCGCATACCTGCTGTATATTTTATCATTGTAGCACAAATGGGTGATAAAAAAAAGTGTAAACCCGATCATTTTGAACGCACAAAAATAATCCGCGTAACGGTGTAGTCTCCGGCTTCCCTGTTACGGAATCCGCGTAACGGTGCAGTCTCCGGCTTCCCTGTTACGGAATCCGGCTCATTTAAAGTTTGTCTTCGACAAAGAGCCGGATTCCCGC
>CANONN010000010.1 GCA_947567625.1 uncultured Roseburia sp.
AAACTTTAAATGAGCCGGATTCCGTAACTATGAAGCCGAAGGCGGAATAGTTACCAATTTTTTGATTTTCATGAAGTTTTGCTTGCGTAATCACGGTAAATATGTAACAATAGGGGTGGTTACGAAGCGTGTAACAGTTCAGCCTGCAACTGCGCACTTGGCAGCCAGTTATGCCGAATAGCAGGGAAGCCGAAGGCGGAACGGTTACCGAAGATTAGAAAGAGGAGCGAAGTAATATGGCGACAGTGATGATTGTGGACGATGCATCGTTTATGCGTCTGGCATTGAAGAATCTGCTGGTCCCACAGGGATATGAGATTGTGGGAGAGGCGGGAAACGGCTTAGAGGCGATAGAGCTCTATAAGGAAGTGAATCCTGACTTCGTTCTGATGGATATCACCATGCCGGATATGAACGGCATCGAGGCAGTGCAGCGCATCCGGGAGATTGACGACGGGGCAAAGATTATTATGTGCTCCGCGCTCGGGCAACAGTCGAAGATCTTTGAAGCGATAGACGCGGGGGCGCTGGACTTTGTAGTAAAACCTTTTCAGCCGGAGGATGTGATAGAGGCGTTGAAGCGTCATTCATAAGGTGACTGCGTTTGCATATGGATGTAGACGAGAAAGGAGATCTCCTGTGGGAGGTCTTTTTTTGTGGCGTTCGGATTTATGCCAAAGGCCGTGATTTATTGAGAAGTAATTGAATCTTGCAGTAATAATTGGTATAATTTTAATATATATTTTTCATGGATGATACATAGACAGGAAAGCTAAAACGGAGGATGTTTGCCAAATGATATCGGGGGAGGATATGAAAGGTTATGTCAGAGGGTAAAAGAAAAATATCATATAAAGAGGATATGGAATTTAGTTATGGGAAACTAACAATCGAACGGCAGCTTCAGATGTATGAGCGACATCCCGATAAAAATGTGCGAAGTGCGACGCTCTGGCACGCGTGGCACCAGAATAAGAGCTGGTTAATACGTTTGTTGGAACTGACCCTGGCGTCTTTTCCCTCTTATAGCAGGCATGACGCTTCACATGCGGAAGCGGTACTGCACAATATTGAGCGCATTTTGGGGGAGGAGCGGATTGCCGAACTGGATGCGACGGATTGCTTTGCGATTTTACATACGGTCTATGTTCATGATATTGGTATGGCAATATTGGCCGCAGACCGGGAAAAGATTGTCAGAAGCGATGAGTTTATCGAGATGCTCGATATGCTGACGGACGGCGCGGATAAAGACTTAAAGAAAGCGGCGCTCCAGTTAAAGAAGAACATTTATTATGATGAGTCTAATGAAGAAATCGATTATGAGGGAATAGAATATCATGATAAGAAGAAGCTTTTATACCAGGAAAAACTGAAAACATATTATGCAGTGGTACAGCTTTTGATGGAGTATCAGAGAAAGCGGCATGGAGAAAAAGCCGCCAGCAGCATTAAGGATTGGCTTTTAGATGGGGATAAACTGCGTTCCGAGTTTTCGATGTCCGGAGTTCCGATGCGAATTTTCTTTCGGATTGCGGACTGTGCCAGTCTACATACAGATTGGGATTTCGGTCATATTATGGAGCTGCCGGCAGAAGAAAACGGCTATGAAAATGATATGCTGCATCCCAGATTCGTTGCGGTACTCTTACAGTTAGGGGATGCGTTGGATATCGATAACGACCGTTTTCATCCGTTTGCCGAGGCGTTTTTGGGACAATTGCCGATGCAGTCGCAGGCACATTATGATAAACATTTGGCTATCCGTACCTTAAAAATCACCCCGGAAGAAATCCAGATCGAGGCGGACTGTAAGACGCGTGAGGCCATGCGTCTGATTAAAAATGAGTGTGACGGGATAGAAAATCTTTTAAAGGCGGCGAGTTATAACTGGTCCAGCATTGCGCCAAGAGGGTTCGGCGGCGCCTTGCCTGCGTTTCATACCCCCAAGCTGCTGTTGGATGGAATAGAAATACCGTTAGACTTAGCGATGGCGCGCTTTAAAATATCACAGCAAAAAGCATTTTCACTCTTACAAGGGGAGAATATCTATTCGGGATATTTCCCGTTTGTGCGCGAGCTGTTGCAGAATGCGATTGATTCCACGAAATTGCAATGTTATGAGGATTATAAGACCAGTCCCAAGCTGCGGTTCGCAGAAAAGCAAGATAAGATTACGTTACCGTCTATTGTTAATATTTCACACATTATCAATCCTATCCAATATCCGATCGAAATTTCCATTCAATGTTGCAAATTGTCGGAATTTGATGAATTTAAAGTGATAGATATTGAAGATATCCCCAGGGAAGAGAGTGAAACAGAAAAATATGGAATTCTGTTTTCTATCAGAGATTATGGTACAGGTATTGATTCCAATTCTTTGCGGACAATTTCATCAGTCGGAACAAGCTATAAAAGCAGAAAAAAATTATTGCGGGAAATACCGGATTGGTTGCGACCTACCGGAGAATTTGGCATCGGACTGCAGTCTGTTTTTTTGGTAAGCGACAGATTTTATTGTGATACCTATGTAAGAAACGGCGAGCGCTACCGCATAGAATTTCTCACCGGGGCAAATGGGGAGAAAGGCTATATTAATATTGAGCCTAAGGATCCTCAGAAAGAACCGATGGCGTTTGGAACAAAATTTGAGGTGTTTATCGGCCATGACAGGAAAAAAGTGCGAAACGAGTGCATGGATGCATGGACCGGATTTGATCCGTTTGCGGATGAGTATGATGAAAAAAGAATCAAGCGGGATATCATCGCGCTCGCGGTGCAAATACTAATAGATATCGACGGGCAGTTAGAAGATTTATTATTTCCGGTTTATGCACATGTGGGATTTGATCTGGGAGAAGAGCAGAGAGAACAAATGCAAAATAAATTGTCCCAGATTGTATTTGACGACATAAAAACGAGCGGCTCTTATAATGAAGAAAGTTTAAAGCAGAATGTTTGCTGGATGTACCGGAACCATGATAAGAGCAATTCCGATAAAAATGTGGTATCTTTCGATATAGAAAACGGCGCCTGCATGGTAGATTTGTGGAATATGCGGGTGAATATTTGGCTGGAAGATATAGCAGTCAATGCCTGTATCGGTGTGGATTATTTGGTTGAGGATGGTCTGCAGATGATGAAATCGCCCTGTAGATTATATTATAAAGGGATTTTGATCGAAACGCGTTATATAGAAAAAAGCGGTAATCTTTTAGAGTATATTGATATTCAAGGAGGAAGGCGGGGAAGAAAGCTTATTCAGCTCAATCGAAATGGCCTTACAAAAGAGGGCGAGGAATATGTGGATACGATCATCATTCCCAAGATTTATTCCAGTTTGCTGAAGGTGTTAGAGATGCTTGCGAGACAAAGGTTTGTTGGCGATAAAGAAGATCAGGTATTAGAGATGGCGGAAAAAATTCAATCTAATATACAAGAAGCTTTACTGATGGAGCAGATTGTCTGGCAGCGCCAATTGGTAGGGGTCAGTCTATACTATCATTTTTATATGTGCAAGCACGAGAAGAAAGATAGTCCCTATTTTTCTGAAAAAGCACAGAGTGAAAAGCAGCAATGGAATAAGGCAGTCAAATGTGTTAGTCAGGAAGTGAAAAACAGCGTCATAGGGCAGTCACCGGGAATAAGTGGAAACATTGAAGCGATAGAATTATATGCAAATTTAAGGAATTATGAATTTAAAGTATTAGGTGTAGTGAACATCAGTATTGCGGATTTTTATGACAGAGATAATAAGTTTGCGGTTGTTTCTATTAGAAGAGGGAGAAGGGATAAATGGATTAACAACCTGATTTGGTTGAGAGACGCAAAAGAAAAAATTGTTGATGAGGACGGGGTAAAAGTGCTCGAGCCAAAGATAATAAAGGCACTGGAAGAATCGTTCTCAGAGATCATGCCGTGGGAACGGAAAGAACAGAATCTGGAGAATTGGGCGGAGTTTATTCTCGCAAATATTGGCAATATCGTTGATTTCCAGCGGGTACAGCAGAGCGATTTTGTGCTGGAATTGCTGCAATCCGTATCGACGCAGGCATGTTTCGCTGCAGCAACAGGCAACCTCAAGGTACATATTTTAACCGGTCAGTCATCATGTGGGGTATTTTACAATATTAATTCCAAGTATAAACTGCTCAAGAAAATGTCTGAGAGAAACAGCCATACACACGCAAAAAGATTTGCCGGAAATGTTTGGATGGGATACGAACCTTTGAGGGTAGACCATATACAGGAGGATGTATGTAATATCAAAGAAAGCTATATTGACCAGAATCAAGATTTCATGTTAATGCCCTGCAGCGGCGATGCTGTTTCTGAACTTATACAATTTGCGGAAGGAAGAAAAAAGGATAGGGAAAATGATAAATATAGTTATATTCAAAGTAAATTGATAAATATTGCACATAGCCTAGATGATTGTTTAGAGTTTGAGATTTACGGAACAAAACATAAAGAACTGTTTGAAAAACAGTATAGTGAATTTTATAAAAGAGAGCAGAGGCCAATACGAAAATTAGATTTTGCAAAATATATAGAAAATGGATATTCGTATTTGCTGAGAATGAAATTTGATGAAAAACAGGACGAATATAAAGAGAGCGTCAAAACAGAACTGGATAAATTACCTTCAAGAGAATCCATAGAACAGATGACGAAAGAATCTTTTTGGGATAAAATAAAAGAGAAGCTTTGTACTCTGGTACGAGTACAGGATTTACATGAGCAAATTATGTCTGGTATATTGATAAATACACCACATCTTATGAAAAGCGAATGGTATGTAGATGATGAGGAAAACAGATCATTGCATAGGCATCTGGAGGAATTAATCAGGTATTGTTATCGGTGGAAATACTTATGGGACTATTTTGAACAATTGTATCTGGAGCAAAATATGATGAGCATAAAGCAGCGTTTTTGGAGTAATTCCGGGGAACGGCAGAACATGGTCAGGTGGACGGCCGGACAGATACAGAGAAGCCCGGAGGTTGTTGAGGAATACTATGATAATATTTGGAATGAATTTAAAAATGTGATAGCATACCATAGAAAAAGTGCGTTATTCCAGTCACATCCGTACGAATTTTTGGAATTGCTGAATAGTTAGAAAGAGAGGCAGACATGGAACCGTTTGATTTAAGAGAGTTTCAGGATTTGAATTTGGGGGAAGGCGTAGAAGGCATGGCAGATCTCTATTTGAAAGTTGCCAAGGCAGCAGAAAAGCTGGTAGAGGCAAGCTATGCAGAGGCAAGCGGTTTTAAGGCAGGCGACGAAAAGACAGCATACTGTAGATACGAATTCCCGATTGATATCGAGCTGATTGCAAGATATCTGGAAATGACAATTGAGAAAAAAAGCCTGAACAGAGAAGAACCCAGAAGCTTTAGCCGGATTCTTGGAATCATAACCTCGCAAAACGGGAGGGCTGTGGTTGTGGTTGATAATGAAGTCAGTTACAAGACACAGCGGTATACGATTGCAAATGCGATCGGACGTTTTTTATTGAATCAAACGGAAACCTCGTTAAAGTGCAGCTATGCGATTCCGCTGATACCGCAAAGCATGGAAGAAATAGCGGCCGACGTAATCGCATTGTTTTTGTTGCTGCCGATGAAAGCGTTCAAGGACGAATTCATGCACTATTTGGAGCGTTGTGGGAATGATCGGCCTTTGGATGTAGATGCATGGTTGGTGTATTTGGGCAATAAAAGCCAAGTAACGCAATTTAATCTCGCCATTGGCTATCAGCAGATGAAGCAGGTATTGTGTTATCAAAGGCAGTCTGATTTTAAAAATAGTGGGTTTGATATAAGTATCATATTTGACGACCCTTATGATATCATTTATGCCTAAGCATATTGGAGGAGAACATGAGTGAATGGAAAGAGGTTCAAAAGCTTTTTGTTGATGATAATATCAGCGCGGTAGAAATATGCCGTATAAGAACGGAATATGCCTTGGAATGGTATATCCGCAAGGCTATTTGGCATAAGTATTTATTTTACATATTAACAGGTATTAGTATGGTATGCCCGTTGTTAAATGCTGTTGCTGCGGTAGTATGTGACGGGAAATTAGCAGCAGTAATTTTAGCTTCTGTTACTACATTGGCAACGTCAATACTCGGAATGACCAGGTCTCAGGTGAAATGGAATAATTATCGAACGGCTGCGGAGTATCTAAAGTCAGAGTATGTGTTGTTTGAGGCAAAGGTAGAACCATATAATAGTGATGCGCGCGCAGTTGTTTATATGAAAACGATAGAACAATTTATGAGAAATATTCATATTAGATGGGAAAACGGATTTCAGAAAAAAGATGAAAAGGATGATAATAGTAAGCCTGAAAAAGTTTCATGAAATGGAAAAGATAAACCCAAAAACCCTCCAAGCTGAGTAATCCAATCTTACGCCAGTTTGGAGGGTTTTCATATGGAACAATTCTTAAAGAAGCCCCCAGTTCCTTAGCGACAATCGCTTTCATTGCCCGCACAGCCGTGCTTATTCTCCCCGCAGTGATGTTCCCCGCAGGCGTGCTCATGGCCGTGATGGTCACAGTGCACGTTAGGGTCATAACCCAGTTTTCCTGCCAGATAGGCATCAACCGCTTCATCCGCCGGCCCGGTAACGCCGCCGTATAAGCGAATCCCTGCGTCTAAAAGCGCCGCCTTGGCGCCGCCGCCGATGCCGCCGCAGATCAGTATTTCGACGCCGGCCTGTGACAGAAAACCGGATAACGTGCCATGTCCCTGGCCGTTGGTATCGGCAATCTGTGTTTTGACAATCTGTCCATCCAAAACGTCATAGAACTTAAATTGTTCCGTATGTCCAAAATGCTGGAATACTGTTCCGTTTTCATAAGTTACTGCTATTCTCATTTGCCCCGCTTCCTTTCTGTACATACTTGGTCTCGTATGATCTTTGACTTTGCCGGCGGTTCGATCTGCCTTCTTGCAGTTCCTATTACAGCATAAGAGCGCTGTCCCATCGCATAGCTGATAGTGGCCGCCCGAAATAGACAGATTTTTTCCATTGACAATGCTGTCCGCAAGCTTATAACGGGCCGTTTCATAGATTTCCGTCACCGTTGTGCGGGAAATCCCCATCTGGCCTGCACACTGTTCATGGGTGTATTTTTCCAGATCAATCAGGCGTACTGCCTCATATTCATCCAGCGTCATGATAACATCTTTCCCGGCCGGTAATCCGTCCGGCCGGAAACTGTCGTATTCCGGTTCTGCGCATATTTTTCTGCATCTGGTTGGCCGTGCCATCGGTTTCCTCCTGCCTGTCGTTTCCGCCATATGTCGATAACTATTATAGTATATCCGAATTGCAAAATCAAGCTGTTTCTCAAATCAAAATGGGAATGATGGATAGGAGCTATTTTTGCGCAAAAAAATTCGTAGAACTGCTGCTTCTACGAAAGGTCTGCTGATACAAAAATGTAAGATTGATGTGATTATTTTAGCGCGAATGAAATGATTTTTCAATAGATTTTGAAAAAAATGTTAAAAAATGACAGAAATTGTTATGATGATGGGCGGAGTTCATCTATTTATGGTCAATTTTTTGGTCAATCAAAAGGAGGAATTGGTATGCCAAGAAGGGGAGAAAACATTTATAAGCGCAGAGACGGAAGATGGGAGGCGCGCTATCTGGCAAAGCGGAACGAGGACGGCAGAGCCGTCTACCGTTCCGTTTATGCAAACACCTACCTGGAGGTGAAAGAAAAACGCGAGATAGCCAGACAGTCAGTGGGCAGCGAAGAGAAAAAGGAAACGGGCTATCGTTTTTCGTATGTGCTGGACAAATGGCTGGCGTACAACAGCGGATGTTTGAAAAAGCAGACAATCGCGAAGTACAGGCATTGTATCGAAAAGCACATTTTGCCGGAACTGGGAGAGATTGCGGTCGAAGAGCTCTGTGCAGATACGATCAATCAATTTTATTGCCATAAGTTAGAGCATGGGGGAAAGGACGGCTGCGAGCTTTCGAGGAATTATGTCCGCACCATGTCGATTATTATATCTTCTGCGCTGCAATATGCGGTCAGCGAGGGCTGGCGGGAGCCGCTGCGCGGACAAATCCTGCGGCCCAAAATCGAGAACAAAAAAATTCATGTCATGAGCCGCAAAGAGCAGATGCAGTTAGAAAACATGCTGGGAAATCGGCCGTCGGGCGCGGCGCTTGCTGTCTATATCAGCCTTCACGCGGGTCTGCGCATCGGCGAGATCTGCGCGCTTAGGTGGAATGACATTGATTTTGCGGAGGGGCTTATGTATGTCAACAGTTCCGTGGTGCGCATTAACGAAGAGCATCATGTGATATTAAAAGTTGACGCGCCTAAGAGCGAGACTTCCATGCGTGTGATTCCGCTGTCAGAGCATCTGCTTGATGTGTTGAAAGAGGAGCGCAGACATGCAAGTTCGGTTTATGTCGTGGCGGGCGTCAGGCAGAAAGAATTTATGAATCCGCGGACGCTCGAAAACCGGTATAAAAAAATATTGCGGCAAAGCGGTTTGGAGGATATGACCTTTCACACACTTCGCCATACGTTTGCCACCCGGTGTGTCGAGAGCGGTATGGACACCAAATCTTTGAGTGAGATTCTCGGACACTCCAAAGTCAATATTACCCTGGACACATATGTACATTCATCCCTGGAGTTAAAGCGCAATGCCGTTAAGCGTCTGGATGATATGCTTTTCTGGAGTTAAAACGCGAAAGCGCAATGCCATATCACCACCGGGAGGATTTTTCCTGAGATGAAAGCAGGCGATGTGCGGTGCTTTTGGGACATTTCTGGTCAAAAATCTGGCAGGGAGAGCACGGGTCTGCCGGAACAAGGGCAGGGAAACGGTTGATTCGTAGAAGCAGCAGTTCTACGAATCGAACGGCGGCTTTTCAAAATATTTAAGACCAAAGATGCCTGTGATGGAGACGACATATGAAAATACATCTTGCGTTGTTAGAAAACGATAAATCATATCTCAACCGCATTATTTCCGTTTTCAATACAAAATATGCGGATAAATTGGAAATCTACTCCTTTACCGAAAAGCAGACGGCGCTTTCTGCCTTGCGTGCGTATCGAATCGATGTATTGCTGGCGGGGGAATCTTTTGATATCGAACGGGAAGAAGTTCCGCCGCGGTGCGGTTTTGCCTATCTGGTGGATACCGCGGATATCGAGTCTGTGCGCGGGGAAGCGGCTCTGTGTAAGTTTCAGAAAGCGGAATTGATCTATAAGCAGATCTTGAGTATTTTTTCCGACAAGACGTCGGCGATCACCGGGGTTGGTTCGGAACATGCGCAGGGGGGAAAAGTGATTGCCTTTTTTTCCGTGTCCGGCGGTACCGGTTGTTCGACCGCGGCCGCGGCCGGCGCAATATTTCTGGCGAGAAAAGGGAAAAAGGTGCTCTATCTCAACCTCGAGACATTCGGCAATCCGGATCTGTTCTTTCAGGGAGAAGGGCACGGGACGTTTGAAGATATTATCTATGCGGTGAAGAGCAAAAAGAGCAATCTTTATCTGAAGCTGGAGAGCGTGGTCAGACGGGATGAGACGGGGGTCTTTTTCTTCTCAAAGACGCCGGTTGCCCTGGATATGAATGAATTAAAAGAAGAAGAAATCCGGCGGATTGTGGCGGAGGCGCGTACCTCGTGCGAATACGAATATATTATACTCGACATGGCATTTTCTTTTCAGAAAGAACGGCTGGGGCAGTTTTGCGAGTGCAGCCAGGTCGTGATGGTTTCGGATGGTTCCGTGATTTCAAATAATAAGGCGGAGCGCATGTTAGAAGCGCTGGAAATCATGGAACGGCAGCAGGATAAAAATCTTTTGGGGCGGCTTTGCATATTGTATAACCGTTTTAGCAGCCATACCTCCGAGAAGTTTAAAAACCGGGATATTCATGAAATCGGCGGTATAAAGCGCTATGAAGGATATGAAATCAAAGATCTGTTGCAGGAATTATCGAGGCTCCCGGTTTTTGACAGCATTATTTGATGGATGAAGCATTAGAGACGGTCTCATGGGAGGTATGTAGTTGCATTTTGAGGAAGAACAAAAGATTATAGAAGAGATTAAGAAATATGTTACCGAAAACCTGCCGCTTAGGCAGCTTTCCGACGAACAGCTCGAGGAAAACGTGAAAGAAATAACGGAGCGCCATCTTACAGGTCAGTATGTGCCGGTCACGCAAAAAGTCTCGATCGCGGAACAGGTGTACAGTAGTATCCGCGGGTTCGGGCTGTTGGACGTGATCATCAAAGATGAGACGATCACCGAGGTTATGATTAACGGGCCAAAGCACATCTTTATCGAGCAAAACGGACGGTTGTCCCGTCTGGAGAGACAGTTTGAGAGCAAAGAGCGCCTTGAGGATATTATACAAAGAATCGTCGGCCTGGCGGGGCGGGAGGTCAATCAGGCCAATCCGATCTGCGATACGAGGCTGCCAGACGGGTCTCGTGTCAATGTGGTGCTGCCCCCGATCGCCCTGTGCGGGCCGACGCTCACTATCCGCAAGTTTTCCAAAACGCCGATGACGATTGAAAAGCTGATACAATACGGTTCCATCACGAAAGAGATCGCCGATCAATTGGAGGTGCTTGTCCGGGCAAAATACAATATTTTTATCAGCGGCGGTACAGGGTCGGGAAAAACGACATTTTTAAATGCATTGTCCAACTATATCCCCGGCGACGAGCGCGTCATAACAATCGAGGATTCGGCGGAGCTTCAGATTGTCGGCGTGCAGAACCTGGTGAGCCTGGAGACGCGAAACGCCAATGCCTCCGGCGCGGGACAAATCACGATACGCGATCTCATCAAGTCTTCGCTGCGTATGCGGCCGGAGCGCATTGTGGTCGGGGAAGTCCGCGGCGGGGAGGCGCTTGATATGCTGCAGGCTATGAATACCGGGCATGACGGCTCGCTCTCCACCGGACATGCAAATTCGACGCAGGATATGCTAAGCCGCTTGGAGACAATGGTACTGCAGGGCGCCCCCGGGCTTCCGCTGGAGGCGATCCGGCAGCAGATTGCCTCGGCAGTCGATATTATCATACATCTCTCCAGACTGCGCGACAAAACGAGAAAGACCATGGAGATCACGGAGGTGGTAGAGTATCGGGACGGGAAGATTGTGCTAAACCCGCTGTACCGGTTTGAGGAGAGCGAGGAGAGCAGCTTGACAAAGGTGGTCGGCAGTTTGCGAAGAACAAAAAATCCGCTGCAAAACGATTTTAAGCTGCGTCTGGCAGGTTATCGTGGAGAGATATGACAGAAAAGTTGCGTTTGACAAGCGGCCGAGCAAGAAAGCAGCCGTACAGAGCCAAGGGATGACGACAAGCGGCTGGTCAAAAAGGTGTGGCTAAAATAATGGACACCGTCTATAGATTTAGCAGAGAAAGGTATGGTTTAAGAATATGACAGGCGAGGAAACAACACAGGAGAGCGAGCGCATGAAGACGCTAAAAAAAGGGCAGCAACACAGCGAACAGCAGCGAAAAAGCGATAAGATGCAAAGCAGTGAAAAGCGGCAAAAAGAAAAGATGCGAAGAAGAGAAAAGAAAGGGAGCAACGAGAAGAAACAAAAAGAAGTGTATGTCCCGATTGCAGGATTAATCGGCGGGGCCACTGATTATCATGTGTATGATATGCAGTGGAACGATCGCTTGATCGCGGCTCTGATCGGATTTGGCGCTGCGTTTATCGTCATTTATGTTTTTTTTCGTGCGATTCCTGTGGGAATCTTGGCCGGCGTGTGCTGCATCGTCCCGGCGCAGAAGCTTTACCGCGATTATAAGATAAAAAAGAGGCAGCAAAATCTGCTGTTGCAGTTTAAAGATCTGCTCGAATCCCTGGCAGCTTCGTACTCCGCAGGGCAAAATACGATGGGTGCGTTCGGTGACGCAAAAACCGATATGATCTCGATTTATGGGGAGGACGCGGATATTGTCCGCGAGGTGGAGATGATCGCGGGAGGCATGTTAAATAATATGACGATCGAGGCGCTGCTTGATAATTTCGCCAAGCGCAGCGGCCTTGCGGACGCAGAGAGCTTTGCCAACGTGTTTGAGGTGGCGAACCGGCAGGGCAGCAATCTAAATCGTGTGATTGCGGAGAGCCGTGAGATGATTAACGATAAGATCGAGATCGAGATGGAGATTGCGACGATGCTGCAGGGCAATAAGAACGAGCTCAACGTCATGGCGTTGATGCCGATCGTGATTTTCCCGTGCTTAAACGGCCTGGGCGGGGAGACGACGGCCAATACGCCTGTAAATGTGGTGGTAAAAATCGTCTGTATTGCCATTTTTGTGGGAGCTTATTTCCTGGGCAGAAAGCTGGTAGACATAAAAGTGTAGAGGGAGGAAGAAGATGCAGTATATGATCATGTCGTTGGCGACGCTTGCCGTGCTTGGCTGGTTTGCATTGTGTGTCAAATACAAAGATGGCTTTGACGCAGTGATTGCCAGTATAGATGAAGAGAGTTACCGGATGCCGGAATTGTTTTTTGCAGGATTTGGCATCATGGATTTGATTCATTTCGACCTGAGTTCCCGCAAGGCCAGAAAGCGGATTCATGAGATTGCGGAGATTTACGGAAAGAAATATGCCCAGTATCATTACTATGTGACAAAAGGCGGCGAGTTTACTTATGGTTATCTGGCATTTTCGCTGATGAGTCTTTTGGCGGCGCTGGCCGGGAGAATCGAATTGCTTATGGCAGGAATTATATTGGTCGTGCTGGTGGTCGTGCATTTGGAACAGGATTTGGACAGTAAGCTTTCCGACAGAAGGGACGAGCTGCTGTCGGAATTTCCGCAGGTACTCTCAAAGCTGGCGTTGCTTGTCAATTCCGGTATGGTTATGCGGGAGGCGTGGGAGAAAGTGGCGGACGCCGGCGAGGGCGTAATCTATCAGGAGATGAGGACGGCTGTACAGGAATTCCACAATGGGTTATCGGAGCTTGAGGTGTACCGCAATTTTGCGGAGCGCTGCGGGTTAAAGGAAATCAGGCGGTTTTCCTCGACGATGATACAAAATCTCCAGAAAGGCAACGCACAGATCGCATATTTCCTGCGCGAGATGTCGGATGAGATGTGGGAGGAGAAAAAGCACCTCGCTAAGCGCAAGGGAGAGGCGATCAATTCCAAGCTGATGCTGCCGACCGGCCTGATTTTTATCGGGATTCTGGTGATGGTGATGGTCCCGGCGTTTACGGCCATGTAGGGTTATAATTCATGCAGATGATTATAATAAAAAAACAATGGAGGTACATAGGTATGAAAAAGGTAGAACAAAAGGCAATGGAGTGGTATGTGAAAGGAAAATGCAGGCTCTTGGGGTTAAAGGACCGTTTTTTGCATGAGGAAAAAGGAGCCAATACCATGGTGGAAATTGTGGTGGTGATCGCGCTGGTTGTCGTCGTAGCCGGCATTTTCAGGGAGCAGTTGATGGCTGTGGTTACCTCTGCATTTCAACAGGTGACAGAATTTATTGGAGGCGATGGCGGCGATGCGGGAGGCGTCGCAGGTCTGATCGGACGGTAAGGAGAGAGAGCTTGAGACAACAAACACAGCGCGGCGCGGTCATGGTGGAGGCGGCGATCTATTTTCCCATCGTCATTGGCGTCGCAGTGACCATGATTTATATGGGGCTCTTCCAGATGCAGGAGAGCGCCTTGGGATATGTGGCGGAGCGCATTGTCACGGAGGCCGCGCGCGAGGAAGCCTATCCGGGGTATTCTGTTTTTGGCATGAATGAAGGTCGTGCCGTGGATTTTGCCTGGAGCGGGAACACACCGGCACGATCGGACGTGGAAACGCACTACAGGGAGCGGCACCGCACGCCGGGAAGGCTGTACCGGGAATTCGGGCAGATTGCGTCGCGCTTTGGCCTAAGCGGCGGCAGGGAGAGCTATTATGAGACAAAATATGCAGCCGCCACAGCCGGCATTACGATGATCAGCGCAGGTACCATAAAGACGCCGGAGGTAGCGTTTGATATGGGATTCTTTTCATCTAAGGTGACGGTAAAAATCAGGCACACCTTTGAGGTTCCCGGCATCATCCGCTATCTGGGCATAGAGGACGAACAATTTACCCTGACGACGACCGCCACAAAAAATATTGTCAATCCCAGCGAGTTTGTGCGCAACACGGACCTGGCGTGGGATGCGACCAATTATTTGATGGAAAAACTGGGACTGGAAAAAAAGTTTCAGTCGTTCGTGAGCAAGACAGGGGATATCATAGAAAAAATATTGAATCCGGGGGCATGGTAAGTGAAAAATGTGTCCGTTTTTAAATGGACGCTGCCGGTAGAATGGAGCAAAAGATGAGAGCATGTGGTCGCCACCGCGGCGCAATTTCTGTATTTTTAACGTTGATACTACTGCCCACTGTCGTGTTTGGCGGCCTTGTGACAGACGCGGTAAGGGTGTATCAGGCCAAAGGGCTGATTTCGGAGGCGGGAGAGCTGGCGATGAACGCCGGGCTCTCCTATTATGACGGTGCGCTTAAAAATGCGTACGGATTACTGGCATTGGAAAAAATGCCGGAGGATTTGGATATCGAGCAATATTTTGTCAATACCCTGCGCGCCTCCGGTTTGGAGGGGGCAAAAGACGTCAAGAGTATGATGGACTTACAGGTAGAAGGCGGCAGTTTCCAGGTCTACGGTGTCGACGGCTCTAAGATATATGAGACGGAAGCCGAGAAGATGCAGATTTTAGAATATATGAAATACCGGGCGCCGGTCTGCATCGGGGAACAATTGTTAGAAAAGCTGGGGCAGATCAAAAATTCCAAAAAACAGGTGGAGGTCATAGACGCGCAGCTGGATTTTTCGGATTCTCTGGATGACTTGCAGGAGGCTTGCGAGAAAGCGAAGGAGGCGCTCGATTCCTACTGTGATCTGCTCGAGGAGGAACCGGCTCTGACGAGGCAGACGCTGGAAGCTGAATTTGTATACCTGCAAAGTGAATTGCGGGAGGCGGCGACCTGGATATTCGTGCTCGATGTGATCGATCATGATACCACCGCCGATCATGAGGACGACTTTATCGCATCAATGGAAAATTTTAACTCCGCGGCGCAGTATCTGCCACTGGAGAGTGAGCTGCCATTTATGTCGGGAGCGGATTTTGCGGCAGCGCTTGCGGATTATATGAGCTGTGCGTCGAGCATGGCCGGTATTTTGGAAAAAATAGCGCCCTCTAATGATATTGGCGCTGCGGTGGCAAATAGAATCAGCATGGTGGATGAGGATGAGCAAGAGCAGATCGAAAATATCTACAGCGAATGTATAGAGCTGAATGCGAGATTTTCGGCATTTTATTTTGTGCTTCAGGATAAGGCTGAAGAAAAATTAAAGGCCGCCTGGGAACATTTGCCCTGGTGGGTAGAGCGCTTGGGATTTGTAATGGAGCAGATCGATAAGGCGTCCCAGTGTCTGGATGATTTGAATCAGAAACTTGCGATAGCGCAGGAAAAACATAAGACATGGACGGATAAGGTCGGTGAGCTGCCGGATGGCGGCGGAGAGTTTAAAAGTACCATGACAAGCGAGGCCGACGAGACAAAAGATTTACTGGATGAACAAAAGCTTCTGGCATTAAAACAGAAGCTGGCGGACAGCAGAGCGCTATGGGCACAGATGAGAGGAGAGTTATTGGCAACGTCGTTTTGTCAGCAATCTCTTGGCAGGGAATATGACTACAATTGTTACCCTGCGGCCAGACAGGCGGTGCGAAACTGGCATTTGACGAATACACGGTATAACCTGCTGCGGGAGGCAAGCGACGCGGCAATAGATTTCGTGGGGGACGGGAGCCATATCGACACTTATTATCGCGGGCAGCTTCCGGCCAATATGCCGCCGTCTGTCCGGGACGACGAATTTTATAAAAAGCTCCAGGAAATATGCAGGGAAAAGCGTCCCAAAGACGAGAAATACCACAATTATAAAGAGGATACCAACAACTGGCTGAAGAAATTAGGCACATCGGTGACGGGCGACGGGATAAACGGCCTGGCTGATATTGACTGGGACGAAAAACCCCTGCCGAGCACAGTGCTCAGCCAGTCGGGCGCGGATGCGGAATCTGATTATGATGACCAGAACGATATCAACTGCGAGAAAAAGAATGAACGCAAAAAGGCAGTCAAAAACGCGAGAAAATCGATCGATTCGGTTGGAAAGTTTTTGACGACGCTCTCGGAGCTGACGGAGGAAGCGATCGAAAATCTCTATCTCACGGCATATGGCATAGAGATGTTTTCTTATTATACGGTGGATAAAGAACAGACGGAATACGACGGAGAAGTGACGCAACGCGCCGAAGTGAAATCATTGAGCGGCGATGATCTGACCAAGCATAAGCTCTACCGCTCGGAAGTCGAATATATGCTTTGGGGGCAGAAGAATGTGCAGGAGAATGTCAAAAACACCAGGCTGCTGCTCTACGGGGTGCGGCTGGTATTTAACATGATCTATGCGTTTAGCGACAGCCAGGTGAGTCTCATGAGCGAAACGATGGCGGCGGCGCTCTCCTGCGGCGTGGCGTTTTTGATTCCGATTTTTAAAGCGGTTATTAAGGTAGGAATTGCGATCGCGGAGACGGCGCTTGACGTCACAGACCTGATGGCGGGCAAACACGTCGGGCTGCTGAAGGATAAATATACCAGGCAGGTGGAGGTGCCCGGCTTTTTGACGCGCACCAATCTGGCCGGGAAGAAGCCGATTACGATGAATTACCGGGAATATCTGACTCTGTTTTTATTGATAAAAACGTTTGGTTCGCTCGAAGCCAAGACACTCGCGCGGATTGCGGACTGTATTCAGTTAAATACCGAGCTGGATATCACGCAGTCTTATACCATGCTGGCCGTCTGCGCCAAGGTGAACGTGCGCACGGCCTTTATGAAAAAGGTATCGGCCCTGCCCGACGGCGGCGGTGGCGGCGCGGTGAGCGGCGAATATACGGTCACATTTAAGAGCGCACTGGGTTATTGAAGGAGGGACAGATGAAAAAGGAGAAGCAGAGGGGTTCTCTGACCGTGGAGGCGGCATTGTTTCTGGTTTTATTTTTGGCGGCATTTCTGACGCTGTTAAATTTTGCACGGACTGCGCGGGTACAGGTTGTCATGCAGCATGCGATCAACAGCAGCGCCATGCAGATTTCCCAGTACGGATATATTCTGTCAAAGACGGGGGTGATCGGTCATATGGGAGCGGCGGCCGATCTCGCGGGAGCGACGAGAGAGGATGTGGGCAAAATCGTGAGCGCGGCCAATCAGTTTGCCGGGGCCGTGGAGAACGTGGGCACCGGAACAATCGACGACGCCACGATTCAGACGATCGCGGATGCGGCTTTGGGTCAGGGGGAGATGGGGGAGGCAGCAGGGATTGCGGAGAATTACTTTAAGGAGCCCAAAGGACTTTTGACCGGCCTGGCTTCGATTGCCGTCTCCGGCCTGACGGACCGCGCCAATACGTTTGTCATCGGCAAGATTGCCAAGGCGCAGGTGGAATCTTACTTAGAGGAGATTACGGACGACCCCGACGAATATTTAAAAGGCATCGGCATTGTGGACGGGCTGTCCGGTCTCAGATTTGAACAGTCCAAGCTGACGACGGCGGGAAACAGCAAAGATCTGGATATCACGGTCCGCTTTAAAGTAAAAAACCAGATGTTTCCCATGCTGGATTTTGGAGAGCATGAGATGTGTATCAACGCGTCGACAAGACTTTGGTGAATGGGAGAATACAATGCCAAACATAAAACATAAAATACTGCTCGCGGCGCTGTTTGTTTTTACCGTAAGTTTTCCGTTTGTCGCATATGTACTGCAGTTTGGGCCTGTCAAGATCGTGCGCAGCTATGTGCTGGTGTACGCGCTGTATGTGCTTTCTGGGATAGACTTGGAGACGAAAACGGTGCCCAACCGCATCTTACTGGTATTGCTTGGCGTCAGAATCATCCTGTTTGTGCCGGAGGCAGTCTTATATCCTGGGTATCTGGGCAATTTTGTGTTTGCGTCCGCCGCGGGCGCACTGCTTAGTATGGCGGTCTTAGCGGCCGGCAATCTGATCTGTAAGCACGGAATGGGCATGGGGGATATCAAGCTGTTTGGAGTGGCAGGATGCTATGTGGGCATGGGCGGAGTTATCGTTATCATGTTCTTTTCGCTCTTTTTTGCGGCCCTTTGCAGCGGGGTTTTGCTGCTGCGCAAAAGGCTTCGCGCAAAAGATGAGATACCGTTTGTGCCATTTATCTTTGCCGGCACGATTGTGACATTTTTGTTGGGAATTTAGTGTGAGAAGAACTTCTAAAGCTCACGCCAGAGGGCGCTAACGTGAAACAAGTTCACGCGCTAAGAAGTTCTAAGTCTCACACCAGAGAATCCCCCAAAATAGGGGATTCTCCGCGTGGATTTGAGACGCGGCAAGGCCGCGACATGGAGGTTAGGGTGAAAAATGAAACTGCTCTGACATGGAGGATAGTGAGGTTTGTGATGAGGAAGAAAATATCGCTGCTGCTGGCCGTTTTATTATTGCTGGGCTGGTATCAGACCATCGATAGCGTGACCGGGACGCCGGCGCGGATCAAGGAGCATATTGCGAACGCGAGGAAGCTGGAGGAAAAAGAGGTCTACGAGGATGCGCTCGCAGAATATAAGCAGGCGCAGGCGCTGGGGGAGACATCGCCAGAGATTGCGCGGCAGGTCGCAAAAATACAGTTAAAATTGGGCGATGAGGGAGCATTTTTGTCCGGCTGCAAAAGCCTGATCGAACATGATTTGGACGAGGAAGCGCTGCGGATGCTGACGGATTACTATCGCGCGGACGGCAAACCGGAAGAAATCGTCGCACTCTTAAAAAAACTGAATAAAGAACATGCGGATAATCCGGCCGTGGCATCTCTGTGGAACGAATATCGCGGCAGCTATGAGGAATTGCTCTACAGCTATGAGGAGATCGCGCCGTTTTACGGCAATTATGCGGTGGTAAAAAATGAAGAGCAGTACGGGCTGATCAACGCGAAGGGAAGCCGTACCATCCGCGCCGCCTATGACGACTGCGGCTGTTACTCCGGGGATTATCAGGTCGTTCCGGTTGAGAATGAGGGAGCGTGGTTTTATCTGAATACAAAAGAGCACAAAAAGATTGTTCCCGACGATGCGTTTGAGTGGCTTGGCGTGATTTCCGAAGATGTGGCGGTGGTCAAAAAAAACGGAAAGTACGGCTATGCAGATACTGGACTGAACCTGAAGACAGAGTGCGAGTGGGAGGCGGCTTCCGCCTTTTTACACGGCGTGGCGGCGGTGTGCAAAGCCGGGAAATGGGCCTTGATCGACGGCTCTTTTTCTCCTGTCACGGACTACAGCTATGAAGAGATCAAGGTCAACGCGGCCGGAATCTGTTCCAACCGCGCGCGCATTTTTGCCAGGACGAAAGAGGGCTATATCATGTTAAATGAAGCGGGGGAGCGTGTCGGCAGTGATGTCTATGAGGACGTGGTCCCGTTTGAGTCCGGCGCGCTCACGGCAGTGTGCAAAGCCGGAAAATGGGGGTTTGTCAATACGGACGGCGAGATGGCGCTTGCGTGTCAGTATGAGGGGGCCCAGGCATTTACCCAGGGCATGGCCGCTGTCTGCCAGGACGGCAAGTGGGGCTATATCGACACTGCAGGGGAGATGATCATTGCGCCTGTTTTTGAGGCGGCCTATCCGTTTACCAGCGCAGGCACTGCGCCGGTGAAGAACGGATACTGGTATTTAATCCGCTTATACGCCATCTCCTGACGGATAAAAATAACAGGGAAAGAGTGAGTACATATGGATGATTTTACATTTGAAAATCAGGGCACAAGCACCTATCTGGTCTGTAATCTGACAAGACACGAGATCGACAGCATGAGCCTGGGGATGATTACCAATAACCGGATTCCGGGCTTTGCGGCGGCGCTCTATACGCAGCAGGACGAGCAGAAATATATGAAATATAACGTGACGGCCAGGGTCACGTTACAGCAGTTTTTTAGCGGGATTGTCAATAAAAAGCAGCTGCTGGGCGTCTTTACCAGCATCGCGGCGGCTTTTTTGGCCGCGGAGGAATACATGCTCGATGCCAATTGTATTCTGCTGCAAAAGGATGCGGTCTATGTCGATGTCACATCCTGCAAGGCGGAGGTCATCTGCGTGCCGGTCCTTGGGCTGGCCGCGCAAAAAAATGATCTCGGCAGTTTTTTTAAGGAGATTATGTTCAATACACAGCTTGACGCAGATGAAAATTGCGGTTATGTCGCGCGGCTGATCAATTATTTAAACAGTGCGCCGTCCTTTTCACTGACTGATTTTGCGGCGCTGCTTGGCGAACTGTCCAATATGACGGTGGTTCTGCCGCCGAACTCGCCTTATGGACAGCCGGGAGACGGCCGTCCTGCGGCGGCTGCGGGTGCAAACGCGGGGGAAGCGGTGACACCGCATGGCAGTCAGGCGCAGTCAGGTGCAGGGGAAGCCGCCGCGTATCAGGCAGGCCGCGGGAGCGATGTGTACACCGTGGGGGCTAGGCAGCAAAGCGCGCCGGAATTTATTCCTGCGGGAGGCCGCAAAGCCGCCGGGGGCCAGGCACAGGCAAAAGAGCAAAAAGAGCAGCCCGGGGATGAGAAAATGTCTCTGTGGTATTTGATGCAGCATTATAACCGAGAAAATGCCAGACGCTATAAGGAGCAGAAAGCCGCGGAGAAAGCGCAGGGGACGGCAGCAAAAACGCACCCTGCGAAACCGGCAAAACCAGAAAAAAAAGATAAAAAACAGGACAAAAAGAAAAATGGAAAAGTACCGGGAAGCATCGCCATACCGGGACAGACTTATGGCCCGGAATGTAACGGGATGGAGAACGGGCAGGTACAGGTTTTGCGAAACACGTCTGTAATCACAGGAGAGGCGGCCATGCAGCCGCAGGTACAGGTACAAAGCGCCGGTCAGGCTTTCGTTTGGCCGGCAGAAAACAAGGCGCTTGATGCAAATCAAGGCATGGTACAAAGCGCGATGCCGGCGGAAAGCAATGCAAATTTTGGCGAGACCACCGTGTTGAATCGGTCGAAAATCGGCGAGACCACCGTGTTGAGCGGACTACAGCCTCAGAGTGTAAAAACGCCTTATCTGATACGCGAAAGAAACCATGAGAAAATCTCACTCAACCGCCCGGTGTTCCGTATCGGAAAAGAGAAGAGTTTCGTGGACTATTTTGTGGGTGACAACACGGCGGTGAGCCGCAGCCATGCCAGCTTTCTTGTAAAGGGAGCCGCCTGCTATGTGATGGATACCAACTCTACCAATCATACCTTTGTCAATGGCAGGATGATCGAGAGCAATCAGGAGGTCCCACTCTTGGAGGGGGACAGGATTAGCCTTGCGGATGAGGAATTTGTATTCAGGATGTTGTAGAAACAAACAAGTTACCAGATAGATTTCTTTACAAACAGAGATGAGGGAGACATGAATTATATCATTTCCGCGAGCACGGATATCGGAAACACAAAGAAAACAAATCAGGACAGCTTAAACGTAAAGGTCATAACGATCGGAGGAGAGCAGGTGGCATTTGCCGTGCTCTGCGACGGCATGGGCGGTCTGGAAAAAGGCGAGCTCGCCAGCGCCAGCGTTGTGCATGCATATGAAAAATGGGTGCTGGAGCGTCTGCCGGCCCTGTTGTCCGCGGGCCTGCGTGATGATATCCTGCGCAAAGAGTGGGAGGGGATTGCCGGCTTGTGCAATGAAAAGATCAAAGATTACGGCAGACGGTCTGCGATTTCCCTGGGTACGACCGCCGCAGTTTTGCTGCTGACAAGGGAGCGCTATTATATTATGAATGTCGGCGACAGCCGTGTCTATGAGATCGCAGGACAGTTGTCTGTCTTAACGAGAGATCAGACGGTGGTCGCAAGAGAGGTAGAACAGGGACTTTTGTCTTTGGAGCAGGCCAGAAGCGACCCGCGCAGGAGCGTGCTCTTACAGTGCATCGGTTCTTCGGAGGAAGTGTATCCCGATTTCTTTTTCGGGGAACCCAAAGCAGGCGCGGTCTATATGCTCTGCAGCGACGGTTTCCGCCATGAGATCACGGAGGCAGAGATATGGGAAGGTTTTCAGCCGCAAACGATGCTTCGCGCAGAGCAGATGAAAGAAAATGAGCTTCGCCTGATCGCTCTCAATAAACTAAGGCAGGAGCGCGACAATATTTCGGTCATTACAATACGGACCTATTGACGAGACGGATACTCGGAAAAGGGGAGATTTTCTGTGCGAGAGAAGATTTCTAAAAAAAGAAAAGATTTTCTGTGAGAGGAGAGGGGTTGTATGCTGCAGATTGGTTCGCTGGTCGACGGAAAATATAAGATATTAAGCGAGATTGGACATGGTGGGATGAGCGTCGTCTACATGGCGATCAATGAGAAGGCCAACAAGACCTGGGCAGTCAAAGAGGTGCGAAAAGACGGCATCCTCAATTATGAGGAAGTGCGCCAGGGGCTGATTGTGGAGACTGATATGCTAAAACGCTTAAAGCATCCCAATCTGCCCAGCATTATCGATGTGATCGACAGCGAGGACAGTTTTTTGATCGTCATGGATTATATCGAGGGAAATGCGCTCTCGGAAGCGCTGCTGGAAGACGGCGCGCAGCCGCAGGAGCTTGTGATTGAGTGGGCCAGGCAGCTCTGCGATGTATTAGGGTATCTGCACAGCCGCACGCCGGCGATTATCTACCGTGATATGAAGCCGGCCAATGTCATGTTAAAGCCGGACGGCAATGTGACGCTGATCGACTTTGGCACGGCCAGGGAATACAAGGAGAAAAATCTCGAGGATACCACCTGCCTGGGGACGATCGGCTATGCGGCGCCGGAGCAGTTTGGCGGTATGGGGCAGACGGATGCCAGGACGGATATCTATTGCCTGGGCGCGACGCTCTATCATCTGGTGACGGGCTGCAATCCCTGCGAACCGCCCTATGAGATCAAACCAATCCGGCAGATCAATCCGGCGCTCTCGGGCGGGCTCGAGCAGATCATCTTAAAATGCGTACAGCGCAATCCCGATGACCGCTATCAGGATTGTGCGGAACTTATGTATGCACTCGAGCATTATATTGTGTTTGATGAGAGACACCGCGGAGTGCAGAGGCGAAAGCTTGCGGCGTTTGCCGTCGCCGCGGCTTTGACCGTCGCAGCGCTTGCGGGAGGTATAACCACGAGCGTGCTCGCGAAGCAAAAGGCCACAGACGAGTACGCAAAATTGCTCGAGGAGGCCGGCAAGACTACGGATTATGAGCAGAAGGTAGCGCTCTGCCGGGATGCGGTGGCCGTGCAGGGCAAAGCGGGAGATAAGACCGCTTATCTGGAGCTGATTGACATATTCAAGGAGGACGATAATCGATTTTCGCCGGACGAACAGAAAATACTGGTACAGCTCCTAAAGTCGAACCAGGCCGCGTTGCTATCCGATCGGGATGCTTATGTGGAAATCTGTTTCGAGACGGCCAAGCTGTACTGGTTTTATTACGACGACGGGCAGGAGGGGGAGAGCGATGCGGTATTCCGTATGAAGAGCGCGATTGACTGGTTTGCGGATGTCGTCAAATATGCGCCGGAAACTTACCCCAATTTACAGATGGTGCATGTCTATAAGAGTATCGGGGAATTTTACCGCGATATATCCATCAAGACGGTGGAGGCGGCCGACCGCGGAATCTATGCCCCGTTTTTTGGGGAGCTTTTGGAGCTGACCGATAAGGTATGCCGGGATGAGACGGAAAATGAGATGGTAAAGTTAGAGCTGCTCGAGCTTGCGAGAAACGCGATGCAGCAGTATGCCACTAAGTTTAAAAACGACGGCATCACACAGGAGCAAGTGCTGGGATTGTATGAAAGGGTAACAGGATATCTGGGAGAAATCGAGCCGTCCACGGAGCTTACGGCGCAGAAAAAACAAAAAATCGAACAATTGTTGGACGACACCGATCAGGCAGTTCGTCTGGCATACGAGACATGAACAGGAGGGAATTATGTCGGTAGAAACCTTACAGACGATGGCGATCGCATTTTGGGTGGCCGCAGGTATCTTTTGTGTGGCGACGATCGGATTGTTTATTGCCTTAAAAGTGCCGGAGTTGATCGGCGAGCTGAGTGGGACGACGGCGCGAAAGGGCATCGCCGCGATTCGGCAAAATACAAAGGAACGCGGTATGGCCGGATATCGGCAGAGAAAGCGCGCAGGCGGGCGGCAGGATGCAAAGCAGAGTACGGTCAGGGAAGAGAGGCATACGCGCACAGAGAGCGGCGAGACGACAAAATTACAGGTTGAGGTGGAAAACAATGAAACGACAAAGCTTGGCAATCAGGCGGCAGTTTGCCAGACGGGGCATCTGTCTGGCAGTGCGGCAGGGCAGATGCCGGTTGAGGTGAATGTGGAGATGGGATTTTCCGAGAGCAGGGAAATCATACTGTGAAACAAAGGAGAGCAGGGATGAAAATATTGGGAGAGAGAGGGCGCCGGATTGCGGCGTATGTGTTGTCGCTTTTGCTGTTGGCGAATCTTATGCCGCCGGGAAATGTAAAAGCCAATCCGCATGAAAACGAGGCGTATGAAGCGGTAAAGCGAGAAGTATTGGACAGCGGAACGCTCCAGAGATCAGGCTTGGAGGGGAGAGATGTTTTTGCGGGGGAGAGTGGCGCCGCGCCGCCTGATGCGGAAGCTGCGCTCACGCAGGAGCAGGGACAAATGTCAGGCACTGGCGGCGTTTGGGAGATGAACGCGGATGACGGTGGACAAACGCCGGATGTCAGCAGCGGAGAGGGCGAGGGAAAGCCGGACGTCAGCAGCGGAGAGGGCGAGGGAAAGCCGGATGTCAGCAGCGGAGAGGGCGAGAAAAAGCCGCTGCCGGATTTTAGATTTCCCGAAGAAAAGCAGGAAATCACTTATCAGGAAGGTATTACCCACTGCCAGACGGCGGTCGGTGCAGACGGCGACCAGTATGTGATTGCCTACGCGATATCCGCCGGGGAGGGCGGGCAGACGGTTGCTAAGATCGACCGCAGCACAGGCGTTGTGACGCCGGAGCGGGCGGGCACGGTGGTAGTTGTCGCAGTCTGCCACGATGAGAGCGATACCTATCTGGACACGACGGCGTCCTATGAGCTGACGATTCACAAGGGAACCAGGAAGTTTGTGTTTGCACAGGTGACAGAGGACGGCAGCCCCATCGAGATCAAATATGGACAATCTTTTAGCAATCCCGTGTTGGACTCGCCGGGCGACGGGGAAGTCACATATGCGGTGGAACCGGCGGGAGATGGTGTTTTTGTCGAGAGTGGAGGGGCGGTTATCTATCAGACGGTGACGGCAGAACCTGTCACCGTGCGGGCCGTAAAAAAAGAGGATGACTGTTACCTTGAGTCGGTGGCCGAGTACCGCCTTCGGATTGTGTATCAAGAGCTGCCCAAGGAGGCGTATACGATAGAGGGCGAGGAGGGAGAAAACGGATGGTTTTTGAGCGATGTCACCGTGCGGCCGAATTACGGCTATCAAATCGGGCTAAGCGGCGCCCTTGGCGATGACAATTCATGGTATGATTCTTTGACATTTCGGGACGAGGGTACAAAAGACCGTTTTTTTTATCTGATTAGCCCCGAAGGGTACATCACCGACCGGGTGACGTTGCCTGCGCTTAAGATTGATAAGACAGCGCCGGACGGATTAAAAATCACATACAGCGATCTTCCGGTAAACAGCAGAAAAGAATATGAGGATGATAAGAGCGCAGTCATCGATTACTATAACAAGGACAAGATCGAGGTCACGCTTACCGTGGGACGGGAGAGCGCGGACGGCTCCGGCATTGCGTCGCTTACCTATTTTACCAATGAAAAAGGCGAGGGAGCCGGCGCCGTTATTCCGGTTTCCCAATGCAGCAGCAATGCAGACGGTACGATATCGTATACCTTTTCCTGCGCCGCCATTTTCCGCGGTAAGATAGCCTTTGAGGCAAAGGATGTGGCCGGATGGACGAGCCGCCTTGCGGACGGCAAGGTCATCATAGTGGATAACAGGCAGTCTAAGATTGCGGTGGAGTACGACGACAGTACGCTGGTGCGCGCCGTCGACCGTATGACACTCGAGGATATCGAGTCTTTTCACCACGTCAGCGATAAAAATGTGAATCTCTATTATGCCCCGGATGTTTTGGGCAGCGGAGCGGACAGCGGCAGAGTAAAGGTTTTGACCTATACGATAACGGAGGATTTCTTTTATCCGGAGGATGTCAGGTTTACGCTGTATGTAAACGGGGTGGAGGCGGCAGACTACCGTTCCTACGCGTTTCTGGGAGATGCGGCAGGCGATAACGGGGAGGGCGTCTGGCGGAAAACCGGCTCCAATCAGTGGCAGGCGGACTTAATATTAAAGGCAGGCACGGATTATGTGGCAAAATTATCCTACGAGGACCGCTCGTTAAACGGGGAGGCGGTGGCGTTCAATCAGACCGAGCATATCTATGTCGATGATGCCCGTCCGTCTGTGGAAGTGTCATATTCCGAGCACAGCGCCGTCATGGATGGCATTACCTATTACCAGGGCCATCCGACGGCGACGATTCTCATTCGCGAGACGAATTTTCGGGCGTCGGATGTTGACGTCCGGGTGACGGCAAAGGATGCCAATGGCAGTGAGGTGGACGTGACTGCAGACGGACAGAGCTTTACGGACTATGTAAAAGATGCTGTACACTGGCAGGCGGCGGACGGCGATGGACATCGCTTGACACTGACGTTTGATGAGGACGCGGCTTATGCGTTTGAGCTTGCCTATACCGATCTGGCCGGACACGCGGCGGTGTACGGCGCGGACAAAAAAGAAGTTTATCCGCAGGATCATTTTATCGTGGATAATGCTGCGATGAAGAAAGCATTGCAGCCGGTGAGCGATATGTATGCGCAGAACTTTACGCGTGTCGTGGACGATAAAAACGAGCAGATCATTACGCCGCAAGAGGCGCAGGGAAGCAGGCGCTGGGTTTATGGCGGCGCGGCGGAGATGCATTTTTTGTTTGAGGAAGCCAATTTCTATGGCAGCGATGTGCGGGCAAATTTGGACGGCTTAGATACCGTTGGCGATAAGTTCCTTGAGGTGTGGAGGGACAATGTCAAATGTGCTTCTGTAGGCGACGGTTATCAGTTTGTGGACTGGAGTGAGCAGGAGGACGGCGATGCCAATCTGCATATGCTCTCGCTCGTCATCGGCACCGATAACGCAGACGGCAGCAAAGACGGAGACTACTACATCAAAGTAAGATATACGGACCGCTCCGGCAACAGTATGCAGGAGTACTGCTCCGATGTGATTACGATTGACACTACGGCGCCTGTGATTGCGGTCAGCTATGACAATCACACAGCCAGGGGCGGCAGTTATTATAAGAAACAAAGAGTTGCCACACTTCAGGTAACGGACCGCAATATCCGGCCGCAGGAAATGACGGTCGTGGTGAACGCCTATGATATCATGGGGAATGAGCTCGCAGTGGAGGGAAAATTGAGTGCATGGAGGCAGGGCGCCGTAAAAAAAGAGAGTTGGACATGCACGTATACCTATGATGTAGATGCCAATTACCGGTTTACGCTGGCATGTGTGGATATGGCGGAACATCGGGCTGCCGCCGCTGACGCCTTTACGGTCGATCTCACAAAACCGTCGGCGGGGGATATCACGATTGACTACAGCACTTCCCTGCTGCAAAAGGTATTGAGCGGCATCACATTCGGATATTATCAGCCGACTGTGACCGTGAGCGTTACGGCGGAGGATACAACTTCTGGCATCGAATATCTGGAATGGGAATACTTAAGAGAAGAGGATAGCAGCGACAGCAATGTGGCGGAGGAGTCCGGCAGGATTGAGGGCGGCGCTATCACATACACGGAAGATAAAAAAACGGCGTCTGCCAAGTTTAAAATCAAGGCCACAAAGGCAAAACAGTACGCGGGTTATGTCAGAGTGCGCGCGACGGACCGGGCGGGCAATACGGGCAATTACCGCACCGACGCCGGAACCCAGATTGTGGTCGATACGATCTCGCCGTCGAGAACGGTCACATACAGCCCGGCGAAACAGGTGGTAAACAAAAAGACGGGGGCGACCATTGCCGGTTTTAACCCGGTATCCGAAAACAGGAACGCACAGCTGTATTACGATGATGGCATGACGGTCACGTTTACGGTGAAAGAGGCCAATTTTTACGCGGAAGATGTGTCTGTTAAAGTCAATGATAAAAAGAGAAAAGTTACCTGGAAGAAATCACAGGAGGCCGATACCTGGCAGGGAACATTAAAGATTAAAAAAGAGGGAGACTATGTCGTGACGATGGAGTATACCGACCGCTCCGGCAACCAGACGGTTTCAAAGCTTACCGGAAAGACGAACAGCTACCGTTCCGGTGTGATAACCATCGACAAAGATGTGCCCACGATTGATGTGGATTATAAGCCCTCCATGCCTGTCGGCATTGTCGAGGGAACTACTTATTATAATAGGGGTGCATCTTCGGTGATTACGATACGTGAACATAATTTCCGCGCCAGTGATGTCAATGCGGTGGTGACGGCGGTAAATGTCGGCGGTGAGAGTGTTGCGGTGCAGGATTACCAGCAGTATCTAAAGGAGGAGGACAGTTGGATAAGCGACGGCGATATCCATCGTGCGGCGATATCTTTTCCGGCTGACGCTGCCTACACGCTCCATGTCGACTATACGGATTTGGCGGGGCGCACGGCCTCTTACGGGACGGACAAATTTACCGTGGACACCGGGAAGCCGGAAAATCTAAACGTAGCGTACAGCGCAAACATTTTTGAAAGCATATTGGAGACCGTTACCTTTGGATTTTATCAGTCCCAGATGACGGTGACGCTGACGGCGGAGGATGCCACGGCGGGCGTCCATCAGTTTACCTACAGTTACCTAAAGAGCGAGGGCGTATCGGATGTCAATGCAGAGCTGGTAAACGGCGTGATACCGGAAGAAGAGATTGAGTTCTCCAATGGGGGACGGACGGCGACGGCAAGATTTTCGATTCCGAGTGAAGCGCTGCGGGGCGATAATCAGTTTAACGGCACGGTGGAATTTACGGCGGCGGACCGCTGTGGCTGGAAAACGGAGCTGGAAGACAAAACAAGAATCATTGTCGACAACATATCACCGACGGCGGATATCGGCTACAACGAGCCGGTGCGAAAGACGGACGGCGTCTCTTATTACAGCGGTCCAATCGAGGCCAATATCGAGATCACGGAGGCCAATTTTTATCCGGAAGACGTCAGGGTGGAGGCCGCAAAGGACGGCGGCGCGCCGCAGCAGGTGGATGTCACCTGGGCTGACGCCAGTGTGGACCTGCATGTCGGAACATTTACCCTCTCGGAGGATGGCGACTATCTCGTCACGGTCAACTACGAAGACCGTTCCTCCAATGTCATGGAGGAATATCAGTCCGAGCAGCTCACGATCGACACCGAGCCGCCTGTGATCACGGTGGAAGGGGTCAAAAATCACTCTGCCAATAACGGGGAATCGATCGGTTTCGTTTTGACAGTGGATGATGTGAATATGGACGCTTCGGTGTTTGAACCGGTGCTGATCGCGCAGCTGCGCGATGAGGAGGGCAAGATTTATCAGAAAGATGTATCCGGTGCGGGTACACTCGCTACGGTTACATCCGGCAGCCGCTACGCCTATACGGTGACAAATTTGGAACAGGACGGTGTGTATACGCTTTCGTGCCCGGTTGTCGATCTGGCGGATAACCGCATGGATTTGATGCGGGCGGAAACGGGCAGTGAGATAGAAGAGCTTGTATTTTCCGTCAATCGCAACGGCTCCACCTATCATTTAGATCATGCGACCGGAGATATCAACGGTACGTTTGCCAAGGACGGCGTCGACGCCGTGATTACGGAAATTAATGTCGATGAAGTGACGGACAATAAGGTGACCTTATATAAAAATGAGGAGACGCGCACGCTGGCCGCGGGCAGCGACTATACGATGAAGAAAGAGGGCGGCGAGGGCACCTGGCACAGTTGTACCTATACCGTTTTAAAGGATAATTTTGCGGGCGACGGCATTTACCGCCTGGCGCTGTATTCTAAGGATGCGGCCGGAAATGTGGCGGAAAATACGCTCGACACCAAGAATGTAGAAATATCTTTTGTCATTGACACGACGCCGCCAAATCTTATTGTGGCCAATCTTGAGAGCGGCAGGACTTATCCTGTGCCTGAACACACGGTCATCATGCAGGCGGCGGACAATATGGGACTAAAAGAAATTAACGCCCGGCTTGACGAAAAAGACGTCGATCTGCAAAAGAGAGCGGACGCAGCCGATGGGGCACAAACGGATGAGAGCGGCGGAGATTATGAATTTACAGTCGCTGGAACAGATACCGACCCGCATAAGGTAGAGATTGTGTTGACCGATCTGGCGGGAAATGAAACGGTTGAAATCATTGAGGATTTTTATGTAACCACGAATAAATGGGTGCGTTTCCGACGAAACAGACCATTGTTTTTCGGCTCGATCGCAGGGCTTTGCGCGCTTGCCGTCTTGCCCGCGGCCGCGGTGGCTGTCAGGAGGAGAAAAAAGGGCAGGAAGTTATAGTCAAATAAGAGATATCACAACATTTAAAGTGCGTTTTACAACAGATCGGTTGATTTTCCCTTACAAAAAGACGAAGATATGATCAAGAATAAAACTTTTTGGGAGGGATTTGGATGCATACGAAAACAATGGAAGGAATTGTAGGGGCGAGAGCCAATATGAACCTGCTCAACACGCCGTTTCGGGTCTTTAAAGAAGCCAGACGCAAAGGTGATCAGGCAACAATGGAGAGAGCCATGGGGTATGTCAATGAATGTTCGGACAGGGCGGTGGAGTATCAGGAAAAAGCCGAAGAGGGCATGAAAGAGGACGCCAAAGCGGCAAAAGAGCAGGCAGAATTTATGCGCGAGGAGTTGATTGAGAAACGGAAAGAAGAGCGCCAGGAGGTGGAGGACAAGGCGGAAGAAAACAGGTATACGGATACGGTGATCATAAGCGAGGACGGCAAAGTATTGCTCAAAGAAAATGGCGGCACGGACTCTGTGGATGCAAAATCGCAAGTCCCTGCACAGACGGCGCCGGATACCGTGAAGATGGAGCCTGTCCTCTATACAAAAGCCGGGGAAGCCAGCCAAAATCCATCAGAACCCGCCGCCAATATCTCGATTGTCGTATAATATGATTTCCAATATCGCCTGTGCGGATACCAGCTATTCCTGATCGGATTTATCCCGGAAATTAATCACCCAACGGCTTTCCGACGGGTAATAGATCAGGAATACCCGCACACTCCTGCCATGAAGCGCCAGTGTGCAGTCATATTCTATGGACGGTATGCCGGCATACCGTTTCTTTTCCTGCGCATGCACCGTGATGTCGCGGATGGTCTGAATCTCACCGTTTTCATCCTCCACCTTCAGCATGAGGGGCATGATCTTTCCCGTGCTGGTAAACCAGCACTCGCAGGCGATCTTCTGCTGTGTCCCTCTGACGCTGCCCGCATCTGCCTGGACAGAACCCACACCGATTCCAAAAGCCACTGCCGTATCCTCCTTACCGCTTGATGTGTATTCAGCCTTCGGCTTTATAGTTGCGGAATCCGGCCTATTCAAGTTTGCCTTACGGCAAAGGGGCCGGATTCTATTCCAACCGTTACGTGTTCTTACGCACGTCACAGCGCGTGCAAAGTCCTGGGCTGAATCGTTGCCTTGATGTTACCAAAAATTTCAAACATATGTTCGACTATCTTGCAGAGATTGTAGCAAAGGCAGGTTGTTATTGCAAGCGGTAATTTTTGGATACAGAAATGCTTGATTTATCTATTGTTCGTCAGCTCTGGATGCAAATAGGCTTAACTGCTCATAATCCGTCTCTCGCTCCAGCAGGCAGGGGATTTTATGCAAAAGCCGGCTGGCCGATGCCAAATCGGATATCCATGCAGGGATTTCATCGCGCTCCAGTATCAGGGGCATACGGTCGTGCACCGGCTGCATGGAAGCGTTTGCGCAGGTGGTGAGAATCACAAAATGTTCTCCATCCTGATACCGCCTGCACAATCCAGCCATGAAGAGAACGGAATCATCTTTCCTGCGGAATGTGTTTTTTTCTTTTCTGCAATTCCATTCATAAAACCCTGCCGCCGGAACCACAATGCGCCTGTGGCGCACACTGTCCCGGAACAGGGGTTTTTCCAGGACAGACTCACATCTGGCGTTAAAAATCAACCGCCGGCTCTGCGGCAAAGAAGGCCCCTGCGGCAGGGGAAATCCCCAATGCTGCCATTCGCAGCCGATATGGCGCTCATTTTCCACCAAAATCGGCGCATCTTTGCCGGGGAAAATATCGCCGGCTGTAATTCTTCTGTCTGTGGGCACACTCGATTTTGCCCGTCCCGTCCTGTCGATCTGACGGATCATGTTCTCAATTTCATTTGCCATCTCATCATTCACATAATATCTGCCGCACATATCGCCCTCCCGCATGTCTTATATGGCGTTTATTTTATCACAAATAAGCGCTGCTTTCTGCGCATTTCTAAAGTGCTGCTTTTGCACTTATTTTATCATAAATAAGCGCTGCTTTCTGCGCATCGCTCAAGTGCTGCTTTTTGCACTTATTTTATCATAAATTTATAGTGCAAACGCAAGTTTCGCAGAAATTATATTTTGTGCGTTTGGAAGCAATGTCATACATGGATGTCCGTCTTGATTGCGAGGTGCGGTAGAGCGTGTTTGAAAACTCATAGTTGCCGTGGGGAGGGAATTATACTAAAATAGAACGTATCAAAACGAAGGAGCGTGCGGCGATGATCATAGAAAAAGACAATTACTATATTTTGCATACACAAAATACGACCTACTGCTTTCGCGTACTGGATACCGGGCATTTGGAACATCTGTATTATGGTAGAAAAATCACGGTTGACATGGAGGAGACGGACCATTGGGCCGCGGAAAGCGGCATGGAGGCGTTCGCGGAGCGGCATACGCATATTGCAGGGAATACCAATACCTATGACAGAGAGCATGAACATTTTACACTCGAGGATATGCGTCTGGAGATGTCCTCCTACGGCAAAGGCGATATCCGCGAGCCTTTTGTGGAGCTGGTGCACGCGGACGGCAGCGCAACCTGTGATTTTTTATTTGAGGGGGCAGAGATTTCCAGGGGCAAAGAGCCGTATCGGACGCTGCCGGGTTCCTATGATGAGAGCGGCGCAGTGGAGCACTTGACGGTTACGCTTTGGGACAGGCAGTACGGCCTTGCGCTGGAGCTTCACTATTATGTATACGAAGACTGCGATGTGATCGCGCGGAGCAGCAGGTTAAGAAACGACAGCGGCAGTGCCGTGGAGGTCAAGCGCCTGTTTAGCACACAGATCGATTTTGACACGCCGGAATATATATTTACCACGTTTCACGGCACCTGGGGCAGAGAGATGCACCGCACAGACCTCCTGGTGCAGGCGGGAAAGCATGTCAATGCCTCCTACACCGGCACCTCCTCGAGCCGCGCCAATCCGTTTGTGATGCTGGCAAAATGCGGGGCCACAGAGGACGCCGGGGATTGTTATGGATGTAATCTGATCTACAGCGGCAACCACTATGAGGCGGTGGAGGTCAGCAGTTACGGAAAGACGCGTTTCGTCTCGGGCATCAACCCGCAGGCGTTTTCCTGGCAGCTGCTGCCGGGGGAGGATTTTGAGGCGCCGGAGGCGGTGATGGCATTTTCCGCGCAGGGATATAACGGCATGAGCCAGTGTATGCACCGTTTCGTGCGCAGGCATATCGTCCGCGGGGAATGGCGGGATAAGGCGCGGCCGGTCATCTTAAACAGCTGGGAGGCGGCCTATTTCGATATCAACGAGCGCAAATTATTGCAGCTGGCCAGGGCGGGCAAAGCGGTGGGAATCGAGCTGTTTGTCATGGATGACGGCTGGTTTGGCGACCGCAGCGACGATACGCGTTCCCTGGGCGACTGGGACGCCAATTTAAGAAAATTGCCGCACGGCCTGTCGGGGCTGTGCGATAAGATCAACAAGCTCGGCCTTGATTTTGGTATCTGGGTGGAGCCGGAGATGATCAATGTAAACAGCAGATTGTATCAACGACACCCGGACTGGGTGATCGACGTGCCGGATAAGCCGCATGCCGAGGGGAGGAATCAGCGCATCCTCGATCTGACAAAGACGATTGTGCAGGATTACATCATTGCCAAGATGAGCGAAGTATTTTCGTCGGCCAATATCGCGTATGTCAAGTGGGATATGAACCGCACCTTCAGCGATTACTATTCGAGAGGGCTTGCGCCGGAGCAGCAGGGGGAGGTCGCGCACCGTTATGTCTTAGGGCTGTACCGCTGTCTGGGCGAGCTTGTCAAGCGCTTTCCAAAGATCTTGTTCGAGGGATGCTCGGCGGGCGGCAACCGCTTTGACCTTGGTATCTTAAGCTATTTTCCGCAGATCTGGGCGAGCGATAACACGGATGCGCTCTGCCGGGCAGAGATACAATATGGTTATAGTTACGGATATCCGATGTCTGCGGTCAGCGCCCACGTCTCGGCATCCCCCAATCACCAGACATTTCGCGAGACGCCGCTTGACACCAGATTTTCTGTGGCGGTTTTCGGAGCGTTCGGCTATGAATGTGATCTTGGCGCTATGACGAGAGAGGAACTCCAAGAGATCGAGACGCAGATTGCGCTCTATAAACAGTGGCGCGAGGTATTGCAGCAGGGCAGCTTTTACCGGGGAAGAAGTTTCCGTGACCAAACAGACGGCGGCAGTGTGCTGGTGCAGTCGCCCGGCAATCATATGGAGTGGACCTGCGTGTCGCCTGAGGGTGACCGGGCAGTGGGCCTTGTGCTGCAAAAGCTGACTATGCCGAACACGCAGTTTGCGTACTATCAGGCAAAAGGTCTTGTGCCTGGGACAAAATATCGTTTTTACAGCGCTCTGCCTGGCGGACGAGAGGATTATGCCCTGTACGGCGACGCTCTGATGTACGGCGGCGTCTGCCTGACCCAGGGATTTTATGGCGGCGGCCCGGGCAGGGAGCGCTGCCTGTATCGGGATTTTGACGCCAAGCTGTTTTTTATGGAAGAAATGGAAGAAAGGGAAAGCAAAGGAAAGATAGAAAGGGAAAGAACATGAAAAAGATATTGGATGTGATCACGGAAGAAGTAAAGCAGGCGTTTGCGGCCTGTGGTTATGACGCGCAGTTTGGAAAGGTGACGCTCTCGAACCGTCCCGATCTGTGTGAATATCAGTGCAACGGCGCTATGGCGGCCGCAAAACAATACAAAAAAGCGCCGTTTCTGATTGCGGATGAGGTGGCGGCCAGACTGTCAGAAAACGGTATGTTTGCCATGGCAGAGTCCGTCAAACCGGGATTTTTAAACATCCGGCTCGACGGGGAATTTCTCGCGGATTATGTGGCGAAGATGCAGGCGGATGAGGGCAGGTTTGGCTGTGACAGGACAGAAAATCCCAGGACGATCATGCTCGACTACGGCGGTCCGAACGTGGCCAAGCCGCTTCATGTAGGGCATCTGCGCTCGGCGATCATCGGCGAGAGCGTAAAGCGCATCGGGCGTTTTGTCGGCCATACGATGATTGGCGATGTGCACTTAGGCGACTGGGGGCTTCAGATGGGGCTTATCATCACGGAGCTAAAGTGCCGCAAGCCCGAATTAGTCTATTTTGACGAAGCCTATGAGGGAGAATATCCGGCGGACGCGCCGTTTACCATTTCAGAACTGGAAGAAATCTATCCGACAGCCAGCGAAAAATCAAAGACAGATGCGGCGTACAAGGAGGCGGCGATGCAGGCGACGTTTGAGCTGCAGCACGGCAGACGCGGCTATCAGGCGCTGCTTGCCCACATTTTGCATGTGTCGGTGACCGACCTTAAGAAAAATTATCAGAATCTGAACGTCTCGTTTGATTTGTGGAAAGGAGAGTCCGACGCGCAGCCGTTCATACCGGATATGGTGGAAAAGATGAAAAAAGACGGCTTTGCCTATGTCAGCGACGGCGCGCTTGTCGTGGATGTCAGGGAGGAGACCGATACCAAGGAAATACCGCCCTGTATGATTTTAAAATCGGACGGTGCGTCGCTTTACAATACGACGGATCTGGCGACGATTGTCTGGCGCATGAGAGACTATCACCCCGATCAGATCATTTATGTGGTCGATAAGCGGCAGGAGCTCTATTTTACGCAGGTATTTCGCTGTGCGAGAAAGACAGGGCTTGTGGACGATGCGACAAAGCTGCAATTCTTGGGATTTGGCACGATGAACGGCAGGGACGGCAAGCCGTTTAAGACGCGCGAGGGCGGCGTGATGCGATTGGAACACCTGGTGGCCGGCATCAACGAGGAAATGCTAAAAAAGATTAACGAGAATCAAAAAGCAAAAGAAAACTTAGAGATCAGTGCAAAAGAGGCGGAGGAAACGGCAAGGATGGTTGCCTTAGCGGCGATCAAATACGGCGACTTATCCAACCAGGCGAGCAAAGATTATATCTTTGATATCGACAGATTTACCTCTTTCGAGGGAAATACGGGGCCGTATATTTTGTATACCATCGTGCGTATCAAGTCGATTCTCCACAAATATTACGGCAGTGGGAAGCGTACAGACGGCGCTAAGATTGCGGCGGCCCATTCCGAGAGCGAAAAAAATCTCATGTTAGAGCTGGTGAAGTTTAACGCCGTGATCGAAAACGCTTTTGAGGAGACGGCGCCCCACAAGATCTGTTCCTATATCTATGATCTCGCAAACGTTTTCAACAGCTTTTACCATGAGACGAAGATTATGGCGGAGGAAAACGAGGCGGTGCAGCAGTCTTATATCAGAGTGCTCGAGCTGACAAAGGACATATTGGAGACCTGTATTGACATGCTGGGATTTTGCGCCCCGGAACGCATGTAGTGTGAGAAGAACTTCTAAAGCTCGTAAACGAGCTTTTGCTCACGCTAGAGGGCGCTAACGTGAACTTGTTCACGTTGGCTATATTGTGCTGGAGCGTTACAAATAGCACGGATGGCGCACGAACTTGTTCGTGATACGCAATAGTTGAGATTTGCGTCGCCCTGTCGCGCAAACGCTCCAGAATAGAGATTAGTATGAAACAGGGAGGATGCTATGGTACAGACGGTGAGTATGCCGCTTTCCCTGCGGGATATCAGGGTGACGGATTCTTTTTGGAAGAGAGAGATGGAGCTGGTGCGGACAAGGGTGATTCCCTATCAGTGGGAGGCATTAAACGACAGGGTGCCTGGCGCTGCGCCGAGCTTTTGTATGCGCAACTACAGGCTTGCCGGGGCGCTCACAAAAGCCAGGAGAGAGGGAAGAGAGGACGGGCGGAAGCGATATCCCGTGGATGTGCTTGAGACGCTGCCGAAGGACATGGAACATATGGAGGACCGTTTTTACGGATTTCTCTTTCAGGACAGCGACTTTGCCAAGTGGGTGGAGGCGGTGGCGTATTCCCTGACGCAGCATCCCGACGAAGCGCTGGAGCGGCTTGCGGACGGGGCGATCGAGATCGTGTGCGCTGCTCAGCAGGAGAACGGCTATCTCGATACGTTTTATATCATCAATGACATGTCAAAAATTTTCACCAATCTCCGTGACAACCATGAGCTCTACTGTTTCGGTCATCTGACCGAAGGGGCGGTGGCGTACTATCAGGCGACCGGCAAGGATATGCTGCTAAACGCGGCCAAAAGATATGCCGATTTTATTATTTCACTGTTTGGGGAGGAAGAGGGAAAGAAGAAGGGATATCCGGGACATGAGATTGCGGAGATGGCGCTGGTGCGCCTGTACGAAGTGACCGGCAAGAAAAAATATCTCGATCTTTGCAGATTTTTTCTGGAGCAGAGAGGGGTAAGGCCGTACTATTTTGACCGCGAGCATCCCAAAGCGGTGGAACCGGGCAGGGAGGAGGAGCTGCGCTATCAGTATCATCAGGCGCACCTGCCCGTGCGGCTTCAGGAAGAGGCCGTCGGACATGCCGTGCGCGCGGTCTATCTCTATTCCGGCATGGCGGATTTGGCGAGGATTGCGGGGGATGAGGAGCTTTTTGCGGCCGTCCGGCGCCTGTGGGAGGACATAACGGAGCGCAAGATGTACATAACCGGCGGTATCGGGGCGACGCACCTTGGGGAAGCGTTTTCGTTTGCGTATGATCTGCCCAACGATACCGCCTATGCGGAAACCTGCGCGTCGATCGGCCTGATCTTTTTTGCCAGAAGAATGTTGCAGATGGAAGCGGACAGCCGCTATGCGGATGTGATGGAGCGCGCGCTCTACAACGGCGTGCTAAGCGGTATGGCGCTTGACGGCGAGAGCTTTTTTTATGTCAATCCCTTAAAAGTTCTGCCCAGGGCGTGCCGCGAGGATGCGCGCAAATTCCATGTAAAGCCGGTGCGCCAGAAATGGTTTGGCTGCGCCTGCTGCCCGCCGAATATCGCGCGGCTTTTAAGCTCGCTGGCTTCCTACGCCTACGGCGTCGGAGCAGACACGCTATTTGTCCATCTGTATCTGGGCGGAGAGATCGATTTTCATGTGGGCGAAAAGCAGATACATTATACCGTCACATCGCAGATGCCCTGGAGCGGCGCTGTCGTCCTTGAGACAGAGACGGCGGAGCCGACAGAGGCAGTGCTCGCGTTGCGCATACCGGACTGGTGCGGCGGCTATACCATAAACGGCAAAGCGAATCAAAAAGGAGCGGCACGGGTCGATACGGGCTCTTTTGCCGTTTTGTCTGCCGAGATGAAGGACGGCTATCTTTATCTGCGGAAAACGTGGCGGAGCGGAGACCGTCTGGAGCTTGATTTTTCGATGCCGGTGCGCCTGATGCAGGCCAACGGGCAGGTGGAGGAGGATGCGGGATGCGTCGCCGTCACCAGAGGCCCTCTCGTGTACTGCATGGAGGAGGCGGACAACGGGCGCGGGCTTACCGGCTTGTCGCTCGATGCCAATGATGACGCGTCGCTAAAGGAAACAGTAATCTGCCGGGTGGGAGAAAACGGCCATGCCGTCACCCAGATCACGGTGAACGGCAGGCGCCGGATTGAACCTGCGGGGGCAGACGGACTGTACCGCGTATTTGCGACGCCGGCCTATGAAGCTGCGGTGTTGACGTTTGTGCCCTATTATACATGGGCAAACCGCGGAGAGGGGGAAATGCAGGTTTGGACGCCCTATTATCTGGCGGATGGGAAGGTAACAGGTGCAGGAAAGCATTAAACAGGCGGGATTTTGTCACAGGGAAGCCGCAGGCTAAACTGTGTAACGATTCAGTCTTCGGCTTCATCGTTACGGAATCCGGCTCATATAAAGTTTGTCTTCGACAAAGAGCCGGATTCCCGCTTGGCTAGATATACGCGTTCTTACGGACTTTGCAGCGAGTGCAAAGTCCTGAGCTGAACGGATACTAAACTGTTGCAGCGTCACAAGAAAAATTTGCAATTACAGGGACAAAGTGCTATAATTTATGGAATATGGAAAAAGAAATTTGGCCCTGATAGAACGCAGCAGAAAAAGGGGCGATGAGCAAGGCTGATTATGTCCCAAAAGGAGGAGCTGCCGTATTGGAACGTTATTATTACAGAGAAGAGATATTTTTTGTAGATCACAGCGACAGGGAGTTTTTGGAAGAAAATAATAATAAAGTGATCGAATTGCTGAACAACAACAGCGCTGTCGGTGTAGTGGGCGGCTTTTATGATGAGGGCTACCCGCTTTATTTTATCAGTCAGTTTGCGCTTAAGAGTCTCGGCTATACATTTGACGAATTTATGAAGATGACAGAGGGAAAGTTTATCGAGGCTGTCTGCCCGGAAGACCGCAACTTTTATTGCGCCGGCATGGGCGAGGAAGGCGAGAGCGTGCGGGAATTCCGTATGCTGCATAAAAACGGGGAGAATATCTGGGTCGGAGAGGTGCGGATGGAGTCTGTGACGGCAGACGGGAGAAGGCTCTGGCTTAGCTCAATTCGGGTCGTGCATAATGAGCATCTTGCGAGGCGGGAGTTTATCTCGACGATTTCCCACGATATACGGACGCCGCTCAACGCCATTATCGGCATGGCGAAGCTGGCGAGTATCAACAACCATTCACCGGAGCGCCGGCAGGAATATTTGAATCATGTCATCAAGTCCGGCTATCATCTGCTCAATCAGATCGGTCAGGTGCTTGACATGAACAGCATCGAGACGGGCGTTATGCATCTCGAGGACAAACCATTCCACTTAAAGCACTTTGTGGGGGAGATTGAGCGGATGTTTTCGCAGGAACTGACGAGCAGGAAACAGTGCCTTAAGGTACGCTATGTGAATGTCGTGCACGAAAATCTGCTGGGGGACAAAATGAACCTGCAAAAAGTGTTTATCAATTTGCTGGCCAACGCGTCCAAGTATTCGGCGGACGGTCAGGAGATTGAGCTGGTGATTATCGAGATGCCGCTGCCTAAGGAAGAATGTGCAAGCTTTGAGATACGCTTTATCGACCACGGAGTCGGCATCGCGCGCAATATGGTGGAGCATATCTTCGAGCCGTTTGAGCGGATAGAGGACAGCAGGATTACCGGTGATATTCCCCATATCGGGCTGGGGCTTGCCCTCACACGTAAGATCGTTTCGATGATGGGCGGCAAGCTAAGCGTCAAGAGCAGGCTGCACGAGGGTTCCTGTTTTATGCTGGTTCAGAAGTTTAAGATACAGGAGGAGAATTATCCGCAGGGAAGCGCGCTGGCGGTAGACGACCTGACGGGTATGCGTGTTTTGGTGGTGGAGGACAATGAGTTAAATCAGGAGATTATGGCGGAACTGCTCGGCATAGAACATGTGGAGACGGAGATCGCCGCCAACGGCCTGATGGCCGTGCAGATGTTTCAGGGACATGAGAAGGGCTATTATGACGCGGTTCTCATGGATATCCATATGCCGGTGATGGACGGGTATGATGCGGCCAATCTCATACGCTCTTCGGCGGATTTGGGCGGGGAAGATATCCCCATTATCGCCGTCACGACAGACGCGATGCCGGAGGATGTTGAGCAGGAGTTGCGCTATGGCATGAACGGACATATGTCAAAGCCCATTAATTTTGAAGAATTAAAGGCGATTTTGTCCTTTTGGAAAAATAAAAGATATTCATAGTGGCGACAATCACTTGCAAATTCCTTTTGCATTTATTATAATATAATCTGGTATAGGTGTACAAAAGTACCATGTGTAAACTACATGTATTCATATTTCATATTGTAACATCAATATATTGGGGGACAAAATGGAAGAAAGCTTAAAGCGGGAATTAACAGATTACGGGATTGACCTTAAGATGGCGATCTATCGTTTTTTGGGAAATGAAGAAATGTATGAAGAACTCCTGCGCGATTTTGCGGAGGATGAGAATTATTTCGGGCTCCTGGAGACGATACCGCAGAAGGAGTACGAAAAAGCTTTTCGCCATGCCCACACGTTAAAAGGCGTTGCGGCAAATCTTGGCGTTGACCGTGTAGAGGCTGACGCCGGACAGATTACAGAAGCATTGCGCGGCAAAAAGCCAGAGGAAGTAGACCGCACCGTTTTGGACGATTTGGTCAAAAAGCTGGAGGAACATTATGCCGGCCTGCGGGCGATTCTGGAAAAGTACGCAGTGTAGAAAAGTGACGAAGCAGAAACGTTTGGTTGCTTTTCTTTTTGTTCAATGCTATAGATTGAATCAGACGAGACAGAAAGAGGACACAGATGGAATGGAAAAGATTGTATAGGTATTTGGATGAAGACGCGCTGGAGATGGTGTTTATATTCGATGAGAGCGGTAAGATTACTTATGCAAACCGGACGGCGAAGCAGTTGCTGGAGTACGGAGAGGAGCTCCCTGGAAAGTACATATACCACATTTTCCACAATGTATTTGCGCAGACGGACCAGGGATTTTCCACTGAGTTCCAGATTGACGGCAGCGTGCAGGACATCATGGCTTACCGCAAAAATTTGACCTGTTTTCCGGCGAGCGCAAAGATCATCAAAACGGAGGATTCGCCGATTTGCTACCTGTGCATGGCAAATGATGTCTCCAAACAGAATTTTTTGGAGAAGCAGGTCAACCAGGTCGAGCATGAGGCGGAGGATGCCATGAAAGTTAAAAATGAGTTCGTGGCAAACGTTACGCATGAGCTGCGCACCCCGGTCAACGGTATCCTGGGAAATACAAAAGAGCTGCTGGAGAGGGAGCAGTCGGAGGATAAGCTGAAAATACTGCGCCTGATCGAGCGCGGCTGCCGTGACATGAATTCCATTATCAACAATATATTGGACTTCTCGAAGCTGGAGGCCGGGAAGTTCACACTGGAACCGCGCAAGTTTGAGTTCCGCAGCATGATCGATTATGTGAAAGCCAATCACAGCAATAAGATTACCGAGAAAGGGCTGGAGTTTTTTGTGACCATATCTCCCGAGGTGCCCCAGTTTATGATCGGCGATGAGCTGCGCATCGTGCAGGTCTTAAATAACCTGCTCTCCAATGCCACGAAGTTTACGGCAGTAGGCAAGATCGTGCTGGAGATTGTGAAAACGGCGCAGGTGGGCAACCGTGCGGAGCTGTTTTTCCTGGTCATCGACACCGGTATCGGTATCGACAAATCGCAGCAGGATAAGCTGTTTAAAAGCTTTTCCCAGGTCGACGCTTCCATCTCCAGAAAGTATGGCGGTACGGGCCTTGGTTTAAATATATCCAAGCAGCTGGTCGAGCTGATGGGGGGGTCCATCACCGTGCAGAGCGAGCTCAACAAGGGAACGATGTTTTCCTTTTCCATCTGGCTGGAGCTGCCGGAGGAAGAGCTGCATGAGCAGACGGCAAACAATGATATTTTTTCTGTGATTGAGCGCGCAAAGAGCATACAAAACAACCAGGAGGGCGCGGACAGCGTTCACCAGTTTGGCTCTGAGAAGAATATAGAAGAGCGCGAGAAGATCATGGCGAAGCTGATACTTTCCGTCGAGATGGGCAACTGGGAAAAAGCAGAGATGTTTATGGACACGATGAAGCAGTTGACGGAGGAGGCGCCGCGGGAAGTAAAGACCGCGACACTCAAGCTTCGGATGGCAGTACAAAAGGAAAACTATGACAAGACAGTGGCTGCCTACGAGGCATTGGAAGCGTTGTTTCAGACGATAACGGAGGGTGGCATATGAATCAGGACAAAAAAATGACAGATGTACCACGCATCCTGATCGTGGACGATGTCAAGGCAAACCGTTTTGTACTTAAAAATATAATCGCCGACATGGGATTTGAGCCCGTGCTGGCGGAAAACGGCGTGCAGGCGCTAAAGCTGCAGCCGGTGTGTAATCCACAGTTGATTTTGCTCGATATCTCCATGCCGGAGATGGACGGCTATGAATTTTGCAGTATTATGAAGAATAACCCTGCCACCAGGGATATTCCGATTATTTTTATATCGGCGTTTGACGAACCGCAGGATATCATTAAGGGTTTTAACCTGGGCGGAGAAGATTATATCACAAAGCCTTTTATTCCCGAGGTGGTAAAAGCGCGCGTCGGCGTTCACCTGAAGCTCTCCGAAGCCAACAAGGCCATGATGGAGAACAACCGCAGGCTGCAAGCGTTAATCAGTGAGCAGTTAAAACAGATCGAGCAGGAAAAGAAAAACGTGCTGTACGCGCTCGCGCATGTGGCGAGGGAAAATTCCTGCTATGAGGACGGCCATATGGAGCGCCTCAGTTATAACTGCAAAATATTGTCACAGGCGATGCAGCTTTCCCCTTTATATGAGCATATCATATCCGATACATATGTAGAGACGATCGAGCTGGCGGCGCCTCTTTGCGATGTCGGCAACGTGGCGATTCCGATGGAGATCTTGATGAAAGATGAACAGCTTGACAAGGGAGAGCGGGAGATGATGCAGAAGCACACGGTGATCGGCTCGAAGCTGCTCAAAGACATTCGCACTTCCGGGGATTACAATGATTTTATCCAGATGTCCGTGGATGTGGCGTACTATCATCATGAAAACTGGGACGGCAGCGGTTATCCCTGCGGCCTGGCGGGGGATGATATCCCGCTGTCTGCACAGATTGTGGCGCTTGTGAGCTGTTACTGCGCACTGACGGAGAAACGTCTTTATCGGGAGGCATACAGCCGAGCGGATGCGCTCGCAGAGCTTGAGCGCGAGGCGGGCATAAAATTTAATCCTGACATATTCAAAATTTACAGCAAAATATCAAGACAGCTGCATTAGCTTAACCGTCCGTTTGCGCGGGAGAGCGCATGGGACAGTGTGCCTGCGGCATAAAATGTAAGAGGTAATATATGAGGCTATCAGATAATGAATTTCAAAGGATTTACAAATTTTTAAAAGCCAGATACGGCATTGATTTGAGCAGAAAAAAAGAGATCGTCAACGGACGGCTCGGCAATTACATACGCAACGGCGGCTGGAAAAGCTACGGTGATTATATGGACGCCGTGGAGGCGGATACGTCTGAGAAACTGGAAAAAGAGCTGGTGAATCTTCTGACGACGAATCACACATACTTTATGAGGGAGTCGGAACATTTTGATTTTTTGCGCAAAGAGGTGCTTCCGTGGCTGAAACAAAAGGAGGCGCGAAAAAAAGATCTGTGTATCTGGTGCGGCGCTTCCTCGAGCGGGGAGGAGCCGTATACGCTGGCGATACTGATGAAAGAGTTTTTTGGACTGGAGCATAAGGATTGGGACACGAAAATACTTGCCACTGATATTTCCACCGAAGTATTACAGCATGCGATGGCCGGCATTTACACGAAAGAGCAGGTGTCGCCGCTGCCGGCGCAGTGGAAGCGGCGTTTCTTCCGGGAGCTGCCGGGAGGAGAACAGTATCAGGTGACGGCCGAGCTGAAAAAAGAAGTGATCTTTCGCAAGTTCAATCTGATGGAACCATTTCCGTTTAAGAGAAAAATGCATGTAATCTTCATGCGCAACGTCATGATCTATTTTGATGACGTGACAAAAAAGCAGTTGATTCAAAAAATATACAATGTGCTGGAACCGGGCGGTTATCTGTTTTTGGGGCAGACGGAGACGATGGACCGAAGCAATGTGCCGTTTCAGTTGATTCAGCCCTCTATATTTAGGAAGTAGGAAAGAAAGCAGGTAGGTATGAAGCAGATAAAAGTATTGGTTGTGGAGGATTCGCTGGTTTTTCGGGAGCTGCTCGTTTCAAATCTGAATAATGATCCGGCGTTAAACGTCGTGGCGGCCGTGCGGGACCCCTATGAGGCAAGGGATGCGATACTGACCTATGAGCCGGACGTCATGACATTGGACATTGAGCTGCCGCGCATGGGGGGCATTGAGTTTTTGCGGAAACTGATGCCGCAGTATCCGCTTCCGGTGGTGATGATCAGTTCCCTCAGCGACAAAGTGTTTGACGCGCTGTCCGCAGGGGCCGTGGATTTTGTCGCCAAGCCAAACACGTCGGATCGGGCGCAGATCGAAAACTTTATCAACTCGGAGCTGCCCGTCAAACTAAAGATCGCGTCTACGGCCAAGATCGGTAATATCAAAAAGAGCATACTCACGGCGGAACGGCCAAGCGATGCGGGCGGCGGAAAGATCGTGGCGATCGGCGCGTCAACGGGCGGAACGGAGGCGATCGCCGAGGTGGTGAAGGAGTTTGGCACCGACATACCGGGCACCGTCATCGTACAGCATATGCCGGCCGGGTTTACGGAGATGTATGCGAGGAGGCTCAATGACCAGTGCCGCGTCAAAGTGAAAGAAGCGAGAAACGGAGACAGGGTGCACGGCGGGGAAGTTTTGATCGCTCCCGGGGGCGATGCGCAGATGCGGCTGATTAAGGCGAACGGGGTCTATCAAGTGGATATCCGCAAGGGCCCCAAAGTAAACGGGCATTGTCCGTCGGTGGATGTGCTGTTTGATTCGGTCGCGAGTGTTGCGGGGTCCAATGCGATCGGTGTGATTTTAACCGGCATGGGAGGCGACGGAGCCAAGGGATTGCTCGCCATGAGGAAGGCGGGCGCACTGACGATCGGTCAGGACGAGTCGACCTGTATCGTTTACGGCATGCCCAAGGTTGCCCATGATATCGGGGCCGTGCAGTATCAGGAGAAGCTTCACGATATCACCAAAAAGATCTATCATTTGTTAGGCAAGATCAAGTAGTTTCATCTAAATAAGATAAATATTAAAGGAGGATTTTGGTATGCGTATATTATTGGCGGAGGACGATTTTGTCACCAGAAAGTTTATGATGAATTTTTTATCCAAATACGGAGAGTGCGATGTGACCGTGGACGGTATGGAGGCAGTGGACGCGTTTATGATGGCGTTAGAAGAGGAGGAACCTTATGATCTCGTCTGCCTCGACGTGATGATGCCGGTGATGGACGGTTATCAGGCGCTGGTCGGCATCCGCAATCTGGAGAAAGAGCGCAATGTGCCGGATGACAAGGCGGTGAAAGTGATTATGGCGACCGCGTTAAACGACGAAAAAAATGTCAAGATGGCATTTGATCTCGGATGTACAATCTATTCCGGAAAGCCGATCGACCAGGAGCGTTTTGATCAGGCGCTGAAAAAACTGGGACTTGCATAAACAGGGCGTTTCATTGTATAATGAAATGACGCATAAGATTGTAGCGAAAGAAGGAGAAAAATATGGCCGAGGAGTTTAATACAGAAGGCATGCTGGACATGTATCTCTTCGAGAATACGCAGCTTCTGGAACGTCTGCAGGACATTGTCCTGGAGAAGAAGGATGAGGAGTATTTTGACGAGGACAGCATCAACGAAATTTTCCGTACCATGCATACCATCAAGGGTTCCTCCGGCGTCATGATGTTTGACGAGATCACGGCGATTGCGCACAAGCTGGAGGACGTATTCTACTTTTTGAGAGAGTCGCATCCCCAGAATGTCCCTCATCTGGAATTAGTGGAGCATGTACTGGAAGTTTCCGATTTCATTATGGGTGAGATGGATAAGCTGCAGAACGGTGATGCTGCGGATGGCGACGCCAGTGAAATGTTAAAAAATCTTGACGCTTTTTTGACAAACCTTAAAGGTGGCGGCGGTGGAAAAGACGGAGCGAAGAAAGAGGGCGCGGTTGCGGAGAATAAGCATGAAGAGCCTAAGCAGTTCTACATAGCGCCGATGGCAACGAATGCCAGTCATTTCTATAAAATATATATTACGTTTTATCCGGAGACGGAGCTGGCCAATGTACATGCATATAAGGTAGTCTATTCGTTGAAAGAGGTTGCCGAGGATATGCTGTATCAGCCGGAAGATATTATTTCTGATGAGGACAGCGCCGAGGAGATCTTAGAGAACGGTTTTAAGATTCTTCTGCAGGCCCAGACCGGCGAAGACGAGCTCAGACAAATGATCGGTATCGGTTACGATATCAAGCAAGTGGATATTGTGGAGTGCTCCGCGCAGGAGTATCAGCGTGGATTTGACAGCTTTGGCAGCGAGATCCGCATCGACTTAGAGTCCAGTGTCGAGGAGATTCAGGAGAAAGCGGTCAACGCGGAGAAGCTTGCAGAGAAAAAGCAGGAAAAGAAGATTGCGCCGGGCGATTTTGTCATCCAAAAAGAACCGGGCAAGTCAAAGAAGCTTGCCAAAGATAAGCCAAAAAAGGCGGAGAAGACAACATTTATCAGTGTGGACGTCAGCAAAATGGATATGCTGATGGACTTAATCGGAGAGCTGGTTATCTCCGAGTCTGTCGTGCTGCAGAATCCCGATCTCAAAGTACCTGGGTTAAAGCTTGACAATTTCAACAAGGCGGCTGCCCAGATGTCGAAGATCTCCACCGACCTGCAAAATGTTATCATGTCCATGCGAATGGTTCCGCTGACCAACACATTCCAGAAGATGAACCGTATCGTCTTTGACGTTTCCCGCAAGCTCGGCAAAGACATCGAGTTTGAGATGGTGGGCGAGCATACCGAGGTTGACAAGAATATCATCGAGCACATTTCCGACCCGCTGATGCATATGGTCCGCAATGCCGTAGATCACGGGATTGAGACCAAAGAAGAGCGGGAGGCTGCCGGCAAGTCGGAGCGCGGAAAAGTGACGCTGGCCGCCAAGACAGAGGGCGGTAAGGTTTGGATTAGCGTGCAGGATAATGGTAAGGGCCTTGACCGCAATAAGATCATGGAGAAGGCGAAGAAACAGGGTATTCTCGACGAGGGAAGGTCGGAGAGTTCTTACACCGACAAAGAGGTATACCAGTTTATCACACTGCCCGGTTTTTCCACCAACGAAAAGGTGACCGAGTATTCGGGCCGAGGCGTCGGTATGGATGTTGTAGTGCAGAATATCCAGTCAATGGGCGGCAATTTGGAGATCGAGAGTACGCCTGGACAGGGCAGTACCATGAACCTGAAAATACCGTTGACTCTCGCCATTATAGACGGCGTGGTGATGGAAGTCGGCGCGTCCTCGTTTGTCATGGAGGCGAGCGTAGTCAAAGAATTTGTCAGCGTCACGGACGAGATGATGATTCATGAGCCGAGCGGCGAGGAGTATGTCATGATTCGAGGAGCATGTTATCCGGTGCTGCGCCTGGGAGAGTGGTATCACATGAACGGATATCACACCAAGGTTGAGGACGGCATGATGGTGATCATCGAGATTGACGGAGAGACGATGTGTATGTTTGTCGATCGTCTGGTAGGAAAACAGGAGATTGTTGTAAAACCGATTCCTTCCTATGTGAAAAAAGTTAAAGGTCTGTCCGGCTGTACGCAGCTGGGCGACGGCAGTATCGCATTGATTTTGGATGCGGCCGGATTGATTAAGTAATCAATATATAGAAAGGAAGATTTTCATGGATGAAGCAAATGTATTAGCGGAAGTGACCGATGTGCTCCAAGAAGGGCGCGATACGCAGAAAGACAAGTACGTTACCTTTAAGTCCGGAAGTGAGCATTTCGCATTAAAAATCGAGTATGTCAGTGAGATCATTGTATATCAGGACATTACGCCCATTCCCGAGAGCGAAGATTTTATCAAGGGATTGATTAATCTGCGCGGTAAGATTATACCGGTCATTGATGTGCGGCTGCGTTTTAATCAGGAGCCGTTTGAATATAACGACAGAACCTGTATTATTGTGATCAATTATAAGTCTACGGTAGTGGGACTGATTGTGGAAAAGATTGCTGAAGTAGTAGAGATTCAGGAATCAAATATCTTGGCGTCACCATCACTGGGTAAGGGAGATAAGACCCAGAACAAATATGTTTATGCTATTGGTAAGGTGGGAGACGCGGTAAAACTTTTACTCGACCCAGATAAGCTGTTGAATGACGAAGAGACATTAGCAATCGAGAAAGCAAGCAATGGGGCCGGTGAGGCAGAGGAAGAAGAATAGGAGGATATCATACAATGAAAGTTAGAACAAAAATGATTTTGGGATTTGCAATTCTTGATGTTTTAATGCTTATTGCCATTATTATAGGCGCTTCGTCGTCATCCAGCATTGCACATGCAGCAGATCCTGTTTCGTATGCGAGACATTATAAGATGTTTATGGCTGGCTTGCTGATTACATTTCTGTGTATCTCGGTTGGCATCTCTGTCTATCTGACGAAGCTGATCGCAAGGTCTGTGCGCGGATTGACACATGCCGCAGTGGAGATCGCGGAGGGCAAGGTTGATGTGGAAATGGGTGAGTACACAAACGATGAATTCGGCGATCTAGCGGAAGAATACCGCAAAGTAGTGGAGAATATGCGGCATCAGGCGGAGGTTATGGGAGAGATTGCCAACGGCAATCTTATGGTGAACGTGATGCCAAGGAGTGATTCCGACGTCACGACCAATGCTCTGCGGAGGCTTGTGGAGAAGAATTTCCATGCGCTCTCCAACATCAATGACGCGGCGAACCAGGTTGCCAACAGCTCTTCCCAGGTGGCGAGCGCAAGCGAGTCTCTGGCGCAGGGTTCCACGGAACAGGCGAGCGCGATCGAGCAGATTACGGCTTCGATCGACGATATTGCGCAGAAGACAAAACAGAATGCTACCGAGGCTAACTCTGCGGCTGATTTGGTATCACAGGCGATTTCCAACGTGGAGATGGGCAATAACCAGATGCAGGATATGATGGCTGCCATGCAGGATATCAACAAGTCCTCTGAGAGTATTTCAAAGATTATCAAGGTAATTGACGATATTGCGTTCCAGACGAATATTCTTGCGCTCAATGCGGCGGTAGAGGCAGCGAGAGCAGGAGAGGCGGGAAAAGGCTTTGCGGTTGTGGCTGAGGAAGTCAGAAATCTCGCGGCAAAGAGCGCTTCCGCCGCTTCCGAGACGGCAGAGCTGATTGAGAACTCGATCGGCAAGGTGGAGTCCGGTTCTAAGATTGCGGATGAGACGGCCAGGGCTTTGGAGGAGATCACTAAAGTGGTCACCGAGAGCGAGGCGATCATCAACGGTATTGCGGAGGCATCCAACTATCAGGCGACAGCGGTGGCTCAGATTGATCAGGCGATCGGGCAGGTATCACAGGTTGTGCAGACCAATTCTGCAACTAGCGAAGAGTGTGCGGCGGCCAGCGAAGAGTTATCGAACCAGGCAGGCAGAATGAAAGAGCTTCTTTCGATCTACAATCTTGGCAGTGCCAGCTACTCAGCGGGAAGCAGTGTTGCACAGGATATACCGGAGTCGAATGTGTCCAGAAACGAACAGGTGATTTCTCTGGGAGACGGTTTCGGTAAATATTAAATGGTTTCGGTAGACTGCTATGTTTGCGATTGGAGTGAACATAGCAGTTTTTTTGTTTCAGAAATTGATTTTTGCCCCATATTATTTTAAAATATACTTAGGTATGAATGGTCGGGAGGAATGTCATGGAGTTTTTAGAATACCAGAGGCTCAATCAGGCAAAATTTGAAAAGATTATTCTCTTTATTTATACGATCTATGATCTGGGTATGACAATGGTGGCGGTCAACAATGGCTGGAATACATGGTATGTGCTGGCTATGAATATAGGCATGATTCTAAGTTGGGTGGTGTATGCCGGACATTACTGGAATTACCGCATCAGAGCGCTGTTTACGGCCTGTGTGATGCAGCTTGCCGTGGTACTGTTCCTGCTGCGGATGCCTAATCTGATGGCGGCCCTGCCGACGTTTATTGCGATGGTTATATTGCTTGGTCTTTATGGGGTGCCGGAGATTATCTATGTGCCCGCAGTTACGTCCACCTTTTTGATCTTATATCATGGCTATTATCTGGGCAAGTATCACTCCGGTTCTATCAAAGATGACCTGCCTCTGATCTTGCAGATTGCATCCCTCTATTTTGTGGAATATATGGTGCATTATCTGGTAAAGAAGCAGATGGAGAGCAACGAACAACTGCTCAAGACCATCGTTGAACTGCAGGAGGCAGAGATCAGCAAGGACGATTTTTTGGCGAATGTCAGCCACGAAATCCGCACACCGATCAACACCATCTGCGGCATGAGTGAGCTGATGCTGCGTGAAAAACTGCCGGACGACGTCAGAGATAATATTATGCAGGTGCAGACAGCGGGCAGAAATTTGATGGCGGCCGTCGGCGATATCCTCGATTTTTCCGAGCTTCAGTCAGACAAGGTCGAGGTGGTGGAGGAGGTATATAACATCACGTCCACGGTCAACGATGTCATTAATCTGACGCTCGCGCGTATGAGCGGAAAAAATATCGAACTGATCATTGACTGTCAGGCAGATATTCCCTGTGGATTGATTGGCGATGAACAGAAGATTCGCCGTGTGATCATGAATATTGTCAGCAATGCGGTCAAATTTACGGACAAAGGCGGCGTGGGAATTTACATAGAGTTCCGGGAGACCGGATATGGCGGTAATCTCTGTATTCGTGTCACGGATACCGGCATCGGCATCAAAGAAGAAACCATGGAAAAGATCTTTTCAGAGTTTGGGCAGGCGGATGCCAGAAGGAACCGCAAGGACGGTGGACTGGGATTAGGGCTTGCCATCTCTCAGGCGATTGTCAGCAAAATGGGCGGTTTCATTACGATTCACAGTGAGCCGGCCAAGGGGAGTGAGATACAGTTTGTCGTGCCGCAGAGAGTGGAGAACGACGAACCGATCGCGGAAGTCGTCTACCGGGAACAGACGAAGGTGGCGGCTTACATCAATATGGAACAGTTTGAGCTGATGGAGATCCGCGACGAATATGCAAACAATTTGATACATATGTTTACACAGCTCGAAGTGCCGTTCCACATGTGCCGCAATTTTGCGGAACTGACGCGCCGCATCGAGCGCGAGAATTTTACGCATATTTTTATCAGTATGTTTGAGTACCAGGAGGAGAAAGCATATTTTGACGATCTGTCGCTGCACACGAAGCTGACGGTGATCATCGACAAGCAACAGGAGAGTGAGCTCGATAATCCGCATCTTCTGCGCATTTACAAACCGTTTTATATCATGCCGATCGTGCGTCTCTTAAACGGCGAGCTGCCGCAGACAACCAATGTATCCAACCCTTATCACAAAGATAAGTTTATCGCACCTGACGCCCATATCCTGGTGGTGGATGACAACATGATGAATATCAAAGTCCTGGAGGGACTGCTAAAGCCCTACCAGATCAGGGTAACCAAGGCGCTCAGCGGCCGGGAGGCATTACAGAAGATCGATTCTATGGACTATGATTTTGTATTTATGGATCATATGATGCCGGAGATGGACGGCATTGAGACATTGCACCGTATTCGCCAGAAAGGCGGAAGCTATTTTGAGAACCTCCCAATCCTTGCGCTGACAGCCAACGCCGTCGCCGGTATGCGGGAGATGTTTATCAATGAAGGCTTTTATGATTTTGTGGCAAAGCCGGTGGAGTCCTCCGTGTTGGAGCGTGTGCTGAGCCGGACACTGCCGTCCAATAAACTGCTGCCTGTGACCGCGGTGCATGAACCGCCGGCGCCCGAAATTCAGTCGATGGGAGTGGGCGAACAGATGGATTTTGGAGATCTCGATGTTTCAGCCGGCGTCACTTACTGCGGCAACATGGAAAATTATATCGAGGTGCTAAGGATGCACTGTGTCGACGGTGAGGATAACAAGGCCAAGATCGAAGACTTTTTTGTCAAAAAGGATTGGAAAAATTATACGATTCTGGTGCACGCGCTCAAAAGTTCGATGAAAAGTATTGGCGCGCTGCCGCTCTCGGAGATGGCAAAGGCACTGGAGATGGCAGGGAAAGAAGACAATGCGGATTACATTTTGGAGAATCATCATCCGATGATTGACGAGTATGACCGCATCTTAAAGATGCTGTGCGAAAATCGTCAGATCAATCCCGCCGGCGGGGAGGAAGATAACGTTGAGGGTATGCCTGTCTTGAGCGACAGCGACTTTGAGAAGTTGTTGAAAGATTTTGAGGACGCCGTGTTTACGTTAAAGGCCGAAAATGTACAGCGGGTGCTGGATGAGATGCAGCGTTACAGTTATCGGAAACATTCGCTCAAAAAGCTATTGGAGCCGTTAAACGAGAAAGTGGAAATGTGCGATTTTATGTCAGCTTACGAAGCCGTGTGTCATATAGAAGAGAGCCTCAAAGAGCAGTGAGAAGGAGTGGAGAAAACAGTTATGCGAAGAGATATGTGGCGTCAGTATATATTGGGAAAAGATCTGGAGGCAAAAGAACAGATTTTCCGTATTATATTGCTTGTGGGCACCTTAGTATCGTCCGTTGTAATTATAGAAGGTCTGCTGACCGACAGTACCGGCGGTGTGACGCTTCCGCTTTTTGGCCTGATGCTGGTAATGGTTTCCGCGCTGCTTCTTACGTTTAAATATCAGAAAATTAAGGTTGCGGCAGTCATCATGGGCACCTATCTCATCTGTGTCATGTTTCCGCTGGTCTTTTTTATGAGCGGGGGTATCGAGAGCGGCAGTATGGTCTGGCTGGTGATGGGTATCCTGTATGTATTTTTGATGTTTTCAGGGAAATTGCTGGTATTTTATTCGATTCTCGCCGCGCTCGAGTACATAGCGCTATATGGCATCGGTTACCATTATCCGCAATATATTATTCCCATGGCTTCTACGGCCGCTGTGTATGTGGATTCCCTGTTTGCCGTGCTGGTGGTCGGGTTTTCCGTGGGCGCGATCATGAAGTTTCAGGTTGAGGTATTTGAAAAGGAGCGGCAGAAAGCGCTAGAACAGCAGAAAAGAGTTGAGGAAGTCAGTCATTACCGGGAGGCGTTTTTTGCCAATATGAGCCATGAGATCCGCACGCCGATCAACACCATCGTCGGGCTAAACGAGTTGATTCTGCGCGATGATATCTCAGAAGAGGTGGCGGAACACGCGGTTAATATTCAAAATGCCAGCAAGATGCTGCTGTCGCTGATCAATGATATCCTCGATTTGTCGAAACTGGAAAACCAAAAAATGAGCCTCGTGCCGACAAAGTATGAGACCCAAAAATTATTTTTAGATGTCGTGCATTTGATGCAGGTACAGGCGCAGAAAAAGAAGCTGGAATTTTATGTGGATATCGACAGCAAGATACCGACGGCCCTCTACGGGGATGTCAAGCGGATTCGCCAGGTGCTCATCAATCTTTTGACCAATGCCATCAAATATACCCGCAAAGGTTCGGTCACACTGGCAGTTGGCATAGATCAGATTTACCGGGAGACGATTATGCTGCGCATTTCCGTCACGGATACCGGTATCGGGATTAAAAAGGAGGACTTGGATAATCTCTATGATTCCTTTCAGCGCGTCGATGAGGAGAGAAATGCAAAGGTAGAGGGCAGCGGATTGGGGCTTTCGATCGTGAAACAGCTGGTGGAGCTTATGAACGGTGAGATTACCGTGGACAGTATCTACACGAAAGGCTCTGTATTTACGGTAGTGTTTGAACAGAAGATATCGGATGCGGCGCCGATTGGTAATGTCGCATTTCTGGCGAGCGCTTCCAATCGCTACCGAAGCGCTTACCATCAGACGTTCGAGGCGCCGGAGGCACGCATCCTGATTGTGGATGATGATGCCATGAATCTTATGGTGGTCAGCAGACTGCTGCTGCCGACAAAGTTGCAGATCGACACGGCACGGGGCGGAAAAGAGTGCCTGGAGATGACGTTGAATAAATACTATGATATTATTCTGCTGGACTACATGATGCCGGAGATGGATGGCATCGAGACCTTGCGCGCGATTCGCAAGCAGGAGAACGGGCTCTGCCGGGATACCTCTATTATTGCGCTGACCGCGGCGTCGGAGGTGGAGAGTGAGCAGCGCTATGAGGTGGCAGGGTTTGACGGTTATGTGGCAAAACCGATCGACGCGATGCTTTTGGAGGCCGAAATCCTGCGCTTTTTGCCGTCGGATGTGGTCGAATACCGCGTCGATGCTGTGACGGAAGAGGACGACGATAATATCCAGATTCTGTCTGGGCATAAGAGAAAGAAGATCTATATTGCGACCGACTGTGTCTGTGATCTGCCCAGGGAGATGATCGAACAGTTTGATATTAGGCTGATCTATCTGTCGATACAGACAGATCAGGGCATATTTCGGGATACAAAAGAGATTGAGATCAACCATTTGTCGAGATATCTGACGGATTCCTCCTGCGCCGCGACAGCGATCGCCGCTTCGGTGGAGGAGTACGAAGCCTTTTTTGCGGAGATGGTATCGCAGGCTGAGGAGGTTATCTATATCTCGCTGGCGCGTCATGTGGGAAATACATACGATAATGCTATGATGGCGGCCAGGGGGTTTGGCCATGTGCATGTCGTGGACGCGGGACATATTTCCAGTGGCCAGGGGATTATGGTTTTAAAGGCGGCCCAGATGGAGCGCGACGGAAAGAGCGTGCGGGAGATCACACAGGAGCTTGAGCGTCTGCGCAAGAAGATTGATACCACATTTTTGCTGCCGTCCGTGCAGGTCTTTTATCAGAACGGTTATACAAAGAAAAGAATCAGAAATGTGTTTCATTTTCTGCAGCTTCATCCGGTGCTGCGGATGTACCAGAGCCGATTGTTTCTCTGTGGCGCGGAATTGGGAAAGCTCGAGCGCTCATGGAGGCGCCATATACAATTGCGTATGTTCCATAAAAAGAAAATTGACAACTCTATTGTCTATATCACGCATGCGGGATGCAGTGTCAAACAGCAGGAGTTGATCTTGCGGGAAGTGAATAAACATATCAAGTTTGAACACATAATAATGCAAAAAGCGTCTGTGACGAGCTGCACGAAATCGGGGCTGCGGACGGTCAGTATCGCTTTTGTGACAAAATAAACGCAGCGGGGAAGGCGTGGATAGGAGGGCGGCATTGCGATAAATGATGAGACAAAACGAGACAGTGATCCGGGCTTTTGATCAAAACAATCATACCTTGGCAGAGCTTTTACAAAAACAGCAGATTTTTCTTGACGCCCCCTGCGGCGGCAAAGGCGTCTGCGGCAGGTGTAAGGTTCGGTTTTTGGAAGGGGCGCCGGAGGCCGCCAAGCAAGAGACTGAGATTTTAACGCCCGGGGAGCTGGCAGCGGGGTATCGTCTGGCGTGCCAGACGAAACCCCGCTGTGACTGCCGTGTGATATTGCCGGAGAGCATTACCGACCATATAGCGGTCATGGACAAGGCAAAACGAGAGGGCGGCGGCGTGTCATGCGGCAACGTAGGACATGAGCCGCCGGCAAGCAAAGCAGCAAGGGAACAGCCGACCGCTTCCGAGAAATTGCGGGGCGGTTTTGTGGCGCAAACGGCTGCGTGCGGTCTTGCAGTCGATATCGGCACCACGACACTTGTGATGGCGCTGTATGAGTTGTCTTCTGGCAGGCAGCTTGGTGTCAGAACTTCCGTCAATCACCAGCGGGCATATGGCGCGGATGTGCTTGCCAGGATTACGGCGGCCGGCCAGGGGCGCGCGGCAATGCTTAAAAAAATGATTCAAAATGATCTGCGCCGGATGGTGATTGGCCTGCTGCAACAGTGCCGGGTCTCACCGTCGCAGGTGCAGCATATGGTGATAGCCGCAAATACGACGATGTGCCATCTTCTGTTGGGATACGATACGGCGGCGCTGGGCAGCGCTCCGTTTACGCCGGTCAATATCGGATGGATTGAGCGCTCCTATGCAGATGTTTTTGAGAGCACGGAGATCGCGGCGCCCGTCACCATCCTGCCGGGCATCAGCGCATTTGTAGGGGCAGATATTGTCGCCGGCATCTATGCCTGCGGCATGGCAGAGCGAAAGGAGAGCGCCTTATTTCTGGATGTGGGCACAAACGGAGAGATGGCAGCCGGCGGCAGCGACGGTATTTTTGTGACCTCCACCGCCGCAGGACCGGTATTTGAAGGCGGCGGCATCGCAAACGGGATGCCTGGGGTGCCGGGAGCCGTGAGCCATCTAACGCTTACAAAGGACGGGGAGATCGGGCGGTTAGAGACGATCGGCGATAGGGCCCCGATTGGCCTTTGCGGCAGCGGCGTCGTTGATTTGGTCGGGGAGCTTGTGAGGCATCGGTTCGTGGACGAAAACGGCACGTTGGCACAGCCGTGGTTTTTGGATGGAATTCCGGCGGGCGAGCCCAAGCTTTGTCTCTGTCAGAATGATATACGGGAGTTTCAGATGGGCAAGGCTGCGATTCGCGCCGGGATTGAATGTTTGACCGCTCATGCGCAGGCGTCGGGTGTTCCCGTAGAACAGATTTTTTTGGCCGGAGGCTTTGGGTATGGACTTTCGGTGGAGAGCGCGATGCAAACTGGCCTGTTTCCGGCGGATTTTGCGGGCAGAGTGCAGGTGCTTGGAAACAGCGCCCTTGCAGGTGCGGCGCGCTATCTGCTTAAGCGGGAGGATGACAAAATAAATCGGATTCTTGCGCAGGCGCATAGTATCAATCTGGCCGAGGAACCGGGATTTTATGACCGTTATCTGGCCGCAATGCAGTTTGAGCAGATGGATTGAATGATGGGAAAGAACAGGATGCGGGCGATAGGGACGCTGTCCGCCTGAAAAAGTGCCGTTTACGCGGCGGAATGAGAGGAAATTATGTACGACCAATTGACAGAACAGGATATCCAAAAAATGAAGGAGGAAATCGAGTACCGCAAGCTCGTGGTGCGCAAAAACGCGTTGGAGGCTGTGAAAGAGGCGCGTGCACACGGAGATTTGAGTGAAAATTTTGAGTACCATGCGGCCAAGAAAGACAAGAACCAGAACGAGAGCCGCATCCGTTACCTCGAGAAAATGATTCGCACGGCCAAAGTGATTTCCACGGATTCGGCGGACGACGAGGTGGGAATGAACAATACGGTCACGGTCTATTTCGAGGAAGACGACGAGGAGGAAGTGTATCGCATTGTCACGACCATCCGCGGCAATTCCCTGAAGAATCTCATCAGCAATGAGTCGCCGCTGGGAAAAGCTTTGATGGGGCATAAAGTCGGCGAGCGTGTGGAAGTGATGGTGGACGACAGTTACAGCTACTTTGTGCAGATCAAAAAAATTGAAAATACCGTGGATGAGGGTGATGACCAGATCAGGAAATTTTAAATTATAAAATTTAACAAAAAAATGAATCTGCGGTAGCAAACCGCAGAGAACAGAAAGGCAGGGGATACGAATGAGGTTAATGATCATACGCCACGCGGAGCCTGACTATACCATTGATTCTCTGACGGAGAAAGGCTGGCGGGAGGCAGAGCTTTTGGCGGAACGCATCGCAAGGATTCCGGTTCGCGCATTTTATGTTTCTCCGCTGGGGCGGGCGCGCGATACCGCCTCGGTGACTTTAAAAAAGATGGGGCGCACGGCGGTGGAATGTGAATGGCTGAAAGAATTCTGCCCGGAAATCAACCGGCCGGACCGAACCGACCGCAAGAAATGTGCCTGGGACTGGCTGCCGCAGGACTGGACGGGGGAGGAGGACTTTTTTCGCCGCGAACTGTGGGCGTCCAACGCAGTCATGCGGGAGGGAAACGTCTGGGAAGAATATCAGCGGGTGATCGCGCACTTTGACGCTCTGCTGGGGGAGCACGGCTATGAGCGGGAAGGAGAATATTACCGGGTAAGGCGGGCAAACCGGGATACGATCGTATTTTTCTGCCATTTTGGGTTAGAATGTGTACTGTTGAGCCGATTGATGAATGTATCTCCGATGATTTTGTGGCACCATTTCTGTGCGGCGCCCTCCTCAGTCACAACGGTCTATACGGAAGAGCGCAGGCGCGGAATCGCTTCATTTCGAGCGGCGTCGTTCGGCGATATCTCACATCTGTATGCGGGCGGAGAGGAGCCCTCGTTTGCCGCGCGGTTTTGCGAGACATTTGACTGTGAAAACGAGCGTCATGACTGAGAGGCGGTGACGCCCGAAGCTTTTGCGATTTAAGAGATGCTTTCATGTTTGTGGGCTTCCCTGTACTGCTTGGGCGATATGCCTTTTTGCTTGTGGAACGTCTTGGAAAAATAGAGACTGTTGTCAAAGCCAAGCGAGTTTGCGATCGCGGTGACGGACAGCTGTGAGTGCTCCAACAGGTAACATGCCTGTTTCATGCGAAAGTCGGTCAGATATTCTTTTGGCGACTGGTGCAGTACGGTTTCAAAGGAGCGGAAGAGATGGCTGCGGCTCACGCCCACATAATCGGCAATATCCTCCACGGTGATCGCGTACGAATAATTGGCCGAGATATATTCGATGCCTTTTTGCACATAATTGTTCGTGGAGTTCTGGGAGCCGTTCTGGTTGGAGCCGTGCATAAAAAGAGCCAGCATCGTATAGAGATGCCCGGTCATTTCCACGGCGTGTTCAAATTCATTGCCGCGGGCATCATAGATGTGCAGAATCTGTCTGCGGATGGATTCCCCCATCGGCGTATTTTGGATACAGGGAGCTTCGGGGGAAAAATCTGTGGCCGTCAGAATCATCGAGGCGTCGCTGCCCGTAAAGCCGACCCATGCGTATTCCCACGGGTCATTGCCGTCGGCGTAATAGACGACTTCCGAGTTGGGGTAAACAAGAAACGTATCTCCCGCGTGCAGCGCATAGGTGTGCTGGCTGACGCGGTAGAAACCGCTCCCGGATATCACATAGTGTATCAGATAGTGGTCGCGGATGCCGGGTCCCCACTGATAGTGCGGTTCGCATTTTTGAAAGCCGACGTTGTAGACGGAGAGGGAAACCAGTTCCTTGCGGGTGACGATGTAGGAGTTTTTATAATTATCTTGCATAGGGGCCTCGTTTCGTGATAGTTTGACGGTAGAATAGGTTAGTGTGAAAAATAAACTTTTCACACAGCGATTTGTGTCTGCGCGTTGCTTGCCATAAAGTCGCTTGTTAGATTTTTATAGATATCAATATTATAATTTGTGCCCGCGGATAATGCAACATAATCCCATGTGGTTTCAGATATTTTTTGTGGCCCTTGGTCCCGTTACGATCTTGGTTCCACGCCAATGGGCGGAGTGATTCCAACATCATTATCCTGTGTCAATGGGGCACAAGCTTATTTTTTGCTGTACGAAAGAAACGAAAACAGAATAGGAAGGAGGATATTGCCGATGCAATGTCTATTTGTTGAATACCCTGCGTGCAGTACCTGCAAGAGGGCAAAAAAATGGTTGGAAGAGCGCGGTGTGTCATTTTCGGACCGCAATATCAAAGAATTAAACCCTGCGAAAGAAGAACTCAAAGAATGGCATGAGAAAAGCGGGCTGGACATCAAACGTTTTTTTAATACCAGCGGCACGCTGTACCGGGAAATGAACTTGAAAGACCGTCTGCCTGCTATGTCTTTGGAAGAAAAATATGACTTGCTCTCGACGGACGGGATGCTGGTGAAACGTCCGATTTTGGTGACCGAAAAAGGAATTGCCACCGGTTTTAAGCAGGAAGAGTGGGAGAAATTGCTCTAATCCATATGGTAATTTGCAAGAGTGCAACATAAATGCATATAAATTATACATTTTCAAATGTACAATTGCATGGATTTCATTTATGATAGTAGCAACCAATCAAAAAGAGAGCAAGAAACGGAAAGGTGGGAATATTATGGCTATTTTAGTGACAGGCGGCGCCGGTTATATCGGCAGCCACACGTGTGTGGAGTTATTAAACGCGGGATATGAGGTGGTCGTGCTCGATAATCTTTGTAATTCTTCCGAGAAATCTTTAGAGCGCGTCAAAGCGATCACCGGAAAAGAAGTAACGTTTTATCAGGGAGATATCTTAGACCGTGGCATCCTAAATAAGATCTTTGCGGAGCAAAAGATTGACAGCTGTATTCATTTTGCAGGGTTAAAGGCTGTGGGTGAGTCGGTGGAAAAGCCCTGGGAGTACTACAATAACAATATCGCAGGCACCCTGACGCTGGTGGATGTTATGCGTCAAAACGGCTGTAAGAATATTATTTTCTCTTCCTCCGCTACCGTCTACGGCGACCCGGCGCAGATTCCGATCACCGAGGAGTGCCCCAAAGGACAGTGCACGAATCCTTACGGCTGGACGAAGTCCATGTTAGAGCAGGTGCTCTCCGATCTTCAGAAGGCGGACACAGAGTGGAATGTCATCCTGCTTCGCTACTTTAACCCGATCGGCGCCCACAAGAGCGGTACGATGGGCGAAAATCCCAACGGCATCCCCAACAACCTCATGCCGTATGTCACCCAGGTCGCAGTCGGCAAGTTAAAAGAGCTCGGCGTGTTCGGCGACGATTACGATACCCCGGACGGCACGGGCGTCCGCGATTATATCCATGTGGTAGACCTGGCAGTCGGCCATGTAAAGGCTTTAAAGAAGATCGAGGAGAAAGCGGGACTTTGCATTTACAATCTGGGAACCGGCCACGGTTACAGTGTGCTTGACATTGTAAAGAACTTCGAGGAAGCCAACGATCTGAAGATTCCTTATGTGATAAAGCCAAGGCGCGCCGGCGATATCGCCACCTGTTACTGCGACCCGTCGAAGGCCGAGAGAGAGCTTGGCTGGAAGGCACAGTACGGTATCCGCGAGATGTGCGAGGATTCCTGGAGATGGCAGAAAAATAACCCCAATGGGTATGAGGCGTAAAGAAAAGATACTGTGCTTTGCGCTGCTTATAGGTTTAGGTGTCAGCCTGACAGAGATTGAAAAAATCAAAGAGCAGCTTCTTTTTTCTGTTGGATTTAAAAGCGATAAATAAGGCGCAGGGCCTTTCTTGGAAATAGAGGCGCTGCACTTTTTACGGTCAAATTTTAATGCCAAAGAACCTTGATAATTGCATAGGCTCGAACCTTGAAGCTTTCGGTATTGACACAAGTGATCTGGATATTAAAAAGTAATTGGGCAAATATATTACACAATTCAAGGTGCAAAGTCTATTGAATGATTGAGGCTTTGCACCTTTTTCATATACGCCCAGCGGCGCACAAAGGCTACAGAAAAATGAAAAAAATTGTTGCAAAATTCAGAAAGATTTACAATTAATTCCTGATAAAGATTCGGATATTTATAAAGAAATAAAACGACGCTATGATGAACTCTAAAGTCTATATCTGGTTTTGATTTATCTATATTGGCAGAACTTGACAAGATTGAAGAATAAAGCAATACATTAAAATAAAAGAGTGTAAACAAAGTCTACACGGATTATAGTTAATAAAAATGCCAGAAAACGCAGGTTTTCTGACATTTCAGGGTTGGGCTATTCTCTAAAGAATAAGCAGTTCCTAGGGGAATCGAACCCCTGTTTCCGCCGTGAGAGGGCGGCGTCTTAACCGCTTGACCAAGGAACCGGACAAGTGATACTATATCATGTCTTTTCATAAAATGCAAGTACTTTTACAAATTTTTACAAAAAAAATTTTTATGTCCGGAAATAGCAAGCTTTTGGAAATTTCTGTAGCATTTCGCGGTGAAATATGATAGGTTACTATTAGAGTACTATGGTTATCACAGGCGCGGAATGGAGATAGAGATGATAAAACGAAGGTATGTGAGGACAAGACAGTTACAGGAGGGGATGCGAATCGACCAGGCGATCAAAGACCGGCTGGATCGGACTCTGATTGCCAGGGGAACCTTTTTGGATACCTATATGATCGAAAATCTGATACATCTCGGAGTTCCCGCCGTTTACATACGCGAGGGGGAAGAGGACCCGGAGCCGGAGAAACCGAAGGTTGAATTAAAGCCGGAGGTCAAACATAAAGTCGAAAAAATGCGGCGGGAGGACCCTGTAAAAGTCAGCTTAAAGGAGAGCGTGAAAAAACGCGTCTCCGAGGGAATCCAATATCTGTACAACAATACGGATTCCAGCAGCTTTTCCGACATGACGACCAACATCACGGACGAGCTGATGCGCGCCATCAATGACAACAACGCGATCGCGGTCGATATCAACGTATTAAAAACGAGCGACGAGTATACATTTAAGCACAGCGTGGATGTGGCGACGCTTGCCATGATTGTGGCCAAAAAGCAGGGAATGGGCAGGGAGGATATCTATAATATCGGGATTGCCGGCCTTTTGCACGATATGGGAAAGTCCAAGATTCCCAATGAAATCTTAAACAAACCGGCGAAGTTGGACGACGCAGAGTTTGCGATCATGAAACAGCATCCGCTGCTTGGGTATGCGATCTTGAAGGATAAAAAGGAATTCCCGACGACGGTTCCGCTCGCGGTGCTGCAGCATCATGAGAAGATGAACGGCAGAGGGTATCCTTTGGGGGTGACGGCGGAGAAGATCACGCCGTATGCGAAGATTTTGTCGGTGGTGGATGTCTATGACGCGCTGGTGACCGAACGCCCATACAAAAAAGCGCTGTCACAGCGCACTGCGGTGGAGATGATCATGTCAATGACAGACGATCTGGATATTGTCAGCATGAAAACATTTCTGTCCAGTGTCATCCTCTATGCGGTGGACACCACGGTTCAGCTGAGCAACGGAGAGGACGCGGTCGTGGTCAAAAATAATCCCGATTCGGTGCTGCGTCCGGTGGTGGTGGGGTGCACCTCCGGCAAAGTATATGACCTGGCGACAGATATCAGCTGCGCCAATGTTATTATTTTGTGAGGGATGCTATGCAGGATATGAGAAAGATTATGCGTACCATAATCGTAATGCTGATGTTTTTTTCGATGGTGAGCTCCATATTTTTTTATCTGGGTACATGGAAGACGGACGCGTCAGCGAGCGACGGGGGAGACGTCCTGTCCGATGAGAGCGCTTATGCGGAGGATGAAGATTACCGTCTGGTGAGCTATACCACCTTTACCTATGACCAATTTGGCAACCAGAGGAGCTGTTACGAATATAACGCCGACGGAACGCTCGCTTCCTTTGAGGAGAAGCGCTATGCCACGACCGGGGATTGGCTGCAGCGGGTGAGCGGCAGCCAGTATGGCAGCCACAGGACACAGACAGACCGCCGCCTTTACGGCAACGACGTGGAGGGAGAGACGCGCATCGTAAAAGCCGAATATTATGACGAGGGCATATTGCAGAATGTGACCTACAATTATTTTTTTGACGGCAAAGTGGCTAAACTGACCGCATGGCTGTCCGAGACGGGCGAGGTGGAAAGCTACCACGGAAGAATCTATATGGATACAGAGGAGGAGGAGACACTGGCACGGTTTACCTATGAGAGCGACAAGACGCTGACAAATTTTCTCTACAGCAGGCTGGATGATAAGAACCGTCTGCTCGAGGAATACAAGGGTACCGGGACGGACGATACGGTATTTAGCGAGCAGACGCTGGCGACTTATGATGACAGAGAACATTCCAGCAGGCAGATCACATATTGGCCGATCGGGCATCTCAATTCGTACCAGGATGAGAGCTATTCCGCCGACGGGAAGCTGCTTAAGCGCAAGATGTACCTTCACGGGCTAAACGGAGGTACTTTAGAGGACCCGATGGCGGATATGCGCATTGCCGAAGGGTACTGGGCGGAGTATGACGGGGAGCGGGTCACCTGGGAACTGCGCACCAGCTGGAAGGAGCTGCAGGGGTATACACTCTATCGTTACGATACAGACGGGCTGGTGTCGCTGAAGTTTGAATATCAGGAAGGGGACGCGACGACAAGGAGGCTGAACCGCTATGTCTATGACGAGGAGCGCCGGGTCAAAGAGATCTATACTTATGCCCTGGGGGAAGAGCTGGAAGAGTTCACGTTTACGGACAATGGCGGAATCCGGTATGTGGTTCATTTTGATGCGGTTTACCGCACGATAAAAACGATTACCAGTCATTATCCCGAGGGCAATATCAAGGAGCAGTACTCTTTTTTAAAGCGCGACTGGGTCCATGACAATCAGATGCTCTGGCATGATGTCTATTATTATAAATATTCGCCGGAAAACAAAAATAAGGCATATGAAACGGCTGTTTATCGGTATGATATAGAAGAAAATTTATTGGAAGTGCTTGATGGGAGCGCACTGTAGCAAGGAGGAGCAATGGCAATCATAGGAATTGATTTGGGGACGACAAATAGTCTGGCAGCTGTTTATCGCAATGGAACGGTAGAATTGATTCCAAACAGTTTGGGAGAATACCTGACGCCTTCTGTGGTGAGTTTTGGAGAAAATGGTGAGGTATTTGCAGGAAATATTGCAAAACAGATGTTAGTGACAAAACCGGAATGTACGTTCCGCGAATTTAAGCGGAATATGGGCACTGATTTTGAATATACGGCGGGGCGCAGAAAGTACCGGCCGGAAGAGCTGTCCGCCTTTGTGCTTCGCAAATTAAAGGAGGACGCGGAACGCTACCTTGGAGAAGAAGTCACGGAGGCAGTCATCAGTGTGCCGGCATATTTTAATGACGACAAGCGCTGTGCGACCAAAAATGCGGGAAAGCTCGCAGGACTCAAAGTGGAGCGCCTGATCAATGAACCCTCGGCGGTGGCCTTAAAGCATCACAGGGAAAGCGATGAGATGGAGACATTTCTCGTCTTTGACTTCGGCGGCGGCACGCTCGATGTTTCGCTGGTGGAGGCGTTTGAAAATGTCGTGGAGATCAAGGCGGTCGCGGGAGACAATGCTTTAGGCGGCAAGGATTTTAATGAGGCGATCGCGCAGGAGTTTTTAAGGAGGCACGACCTGGCGCTTTTGACGCCGGAGGAAGAGGAAATTATCTTAAAAGAGGCCGAGCAGTTAAAGATTATGCTGTCCACGGAAAAGGAAGCCATGCGGCGTTTTATGCTGCGCGGCAGAGAGTATGTCATGCAGATGACGAATCAGGAGCTGATTCACAGCGCGGTGGAGCTGTTTCGGCGTATGGCAAAGCCAATTCAAAAAGTTATCAATGACAGCGGCATGGAGGAGGGCGAGATAGATAAGATTATTCTCGTCGGAGGCTCCTCGAAGATGCCGGTGGTAAAGCAGTATATCAAGAGTATCGTAAAGATTCCGGTCGTCAGCGACGACAAGCCTGACGAGAGCATTGCGCTTGGCGTAGGGATGGCGGCGGCGATCAAGGAGCGCACAGGGGATGTCAGGGATATGCTTTTGGCGGATATCTGTCCGTTTTCTCTCGGAACCGAGGTCTACGACGGCAGTTTTTCCCCGATCATCGAGCGCAACGACACGCTCCCTTGCAGCAGGAGCAAGTATTATGTGACCGTGCAGGATTTTCAGAAAGAACTGGAATTTAATATCTACCAGGGCGAAAATATGGTTGCCGCGGACAATCTGCTGCTCGGCAAGCTTACGATCAAGAATCTGCCGTTAGAGCCAAGGGGCCGCGCCGGGGCCATGGCTACGTTCCTCTACGATATCAACGGGATTTTGGACGTGCGTATCGAGAGCAAAAATGAGACCGTGCACAAGGTGATTTTTAATAAGAAGATGGGACTTAGCGAGGCGGAGATCGAAAAACGGGTAGAGCAGCTCAAAAAGCAGACATTTTATCCCGCCAGCCAGGAAGAAAACCGTCTGTTGATCGAGCGTGCCAAGAGCGTCTATCAGGAGACGGACCCTCGTTCCAGGGAAGCGATCGCCAATGCGCTGCACCAGTTTCGGGGCGCGCTGCAATATGGCAGTAATCAACAGATCCGGGCGCAGTATGTACAATTGTCTGTTCTGTTGGCGGCGGTCGAACAGAGACAGGTGCACTTAAAGGAGTTTGATGAGAATTTTTTTGACGACAGTTGTTTAGAGGAAGAGTAATGCAGTATAAGAGTGATTGGGAGTGGCTTGGCATCCCTCCGACGACTGATATTCTCACGATCAAAAAAGCATTCGCCGCAAAGACGAAAGAATATCATCCAGAGGAGAACCCAGGCGAGTTTATGGCGCTGCAAAAAGCCTACAAGTCCGCGGTCGCATACGCGAAATCGGCAAACGGGAGCGCGCAGCCGGTGAACGATCTGCGCCGGGAACACATGCAAGAGGGCGTGACGCTCAGTATTCCGCAGTTTTGGGGCACTGCCGAACCGGAGATCAAAGAGGACGAAGGCCTGGGGGAGGATGCGAATGGCGGGAATCCGGGACAGAATGATTTTACAGGGCAAGCCGTAGGCGGCCGAAGTTCTGATAAGACGGAGGAAGCGGAAGACCGTTTCGATTACGGGGAGATTGCAAGGCGAGAGCAGGAGCAGACAGAGCAACGGTTTTTTTGCGGATTTACCGCAATTGCGGAAAATCCAAACATCTGTCAAAATGAGAAGATTTGGCGGACGTTTTTGCGCACGGAGGAATTTCAACCGTATTTTGAGAGCGAGGATTTTTGCCTGAAATTTTTGGAAGCCATAGCGGGCAGAGGATACCTGCAGCGGGAGATCGCGCAGATTTTTAGAGAAAGGCTGCAACACAATGCTGCGGTTGGGGCGATGCTGCGAAAGGAAGCGGGTGCATATGCCGCTTTCCATCCGGTTTATCAGAAGAGATACGAGAAAGCGCTTAAAAAAATGGGGAGGATGGCAAAGAGAAAGATTCATCTGCCAGATATTTCCAAAGGTTCCAGGGAGGTGCAGGCTTTACACCAGATTGTGCTGCGGCGGGCAAGATTAAGCGGGCTTTCCACAGATGTCAATACATGGCAGGGGGCGGCGCAATATCTGGAAATCTATCTCCCCTATGCGGCGGACAATCTGGCGAAGATACAAAAAATAGGGCGTTCGTCGCGCCGGGCGGCAAAGATGGTGGATGCCCTGGTTGCGTTGGGATGTCTTGTCATGGCTGCCGCTCTGGTTGTGAATGTCTGGGTGCTGCCGCGCATCAGGCAGCGAAATTCCGTTCCGGTATTGCAGGAGCAGTTTGAGGAAAATTTGGAAAGGGAGAGCCTGTTTGACGACAGCCTGGTGCCTGATTCGGAGGATGACAGATATCTTACGGATATGGAGGAGGTCTTGACGGATATGCTTGACCGCTATGAAAACTGGCAGGGAGAGGGCACGTCGGACACGGAGGCGATATAGGCGGGCCAAATTTCACCAGAAACATGTTTACCGGTGATGCCATTTATGATAAAATGAACACAAGAAGTGTTCATTTACAAGTTTCTGCGAAACTTGAGCATGCACAAAAAACGTGTGCCCATTTATGATAAAATGAACTCAGAGCGAATATAAGCGTTCGGACGCAGAGAAAGGCATGGTTATCATTATGTTACAGGAAGATTTGAGAGCAGAGTTGATTAAACAGTTTCCGTCGGAGGCAATCGAGGAGGTGGACAGTGCGGGCAAGGTCTATTTTGCCTGTCCGACCTGCAAGCGCGCGCTGGTGCTCAATCAGGATAAGTGCAGCGGCTGCGGGCAGACGCTCGGCTGGAATAATGTACAGAAAAAAGCGCGGGCGGCCGGCATCAAAACGGCGCGGGTAGAATTTGAAGTGCCTTTGGATTTTACGAACGGCGACTGCAGAAAATGTCCGCTTTCGTATATCGCAAAGGTCGGGGAGTCGAACGCCTACGAGTGTCCGCTCAAGATGCGGGCGCACTGCAACCTGGAATTTATATGATGGAAATAGTAACCGTTTGGCCCAGGACTTTGCACTCGCTGCAAAGTCCGTAAGAACGCGTATATCTAGCCAAG